>CACLXJ010000003.1 GCA_902610845.1 uncultured Alphaproteobacteria bacterium
TCAAAAAGAAATGCCTATGTATTGAATGTGATTTAACTAATAATTCACAAATTAATAAAGCATTAAATAAGATATTAAAATTATTCGGTGGTATAGATATTCTAATAGCAAACTCTGGCGCGGCATTTCAAGGTAGTATGCTAAATGTAAAAAAAGATATTTTGGAAAAAAGTTTAGAGGTAAATTTTTATAGCCATCATAACATAGTCCAAAAAATTGCAAATATTATGGTATCACAAGGATTTGGAGGTTCTATTTCTCTTAATTTGTCAAAACAATCTATAAATCCAGGTAAGGATTTTGGGCCATATGGTATTGCAAAAGCTAGCTCGTTATTTTCTATGAAACAATATGCATTAGAGTTTGGAAAATATAATATTCGAGTTAATGGAATTAATGCTGACCGTATAAAAAGTGGTTTATTAACTGATCAGTTTATTAAAGAAAGAGCAAAAGCTAGAAATATGTCTTCAACTGAATATTTAAATAATAACTTACTGCAAAAACAAGTAACTGCAGAAGATGTTGCTGAAGCATTTTTTGCACAATTATCTTTTGAAAAAACAACTGGGAATATTATTACTGTTGATGGCGGTAATATTGAAGCTAGTTTAAGATAGGTGTTATTAAAATTTTTAGAAAAACTTGGAAGAAAGAAAATTGTTCTAGATAGAGGACGATCTCATCCAGAATTTCATAAAGCAAAACCATGGATGGAAAGATACTACCTATTATTTAGAAAAAGGCCAAAATGGTTTCCATTTAATATTCTGATTCATAAAATGTTAGATGATGATCATGGTGAAGGAGTTCATAATCATCTTTGCCCCTATATAACAATTATTTTAAAAGGCGGTTATTGGGAAACAACAAAAAAAGGAAAATTTTGGAGACCCCCTGGATACATTGGTTTTAGGTCTGCTGATCATCTGCACAGAGTTGACTTAAAACCAAATACAAATACTATGACGTTATTTATTACAGGTCCCTTTGGGTTTAGAAAAACTAAACGAGCTGATTATAAAACAAAAATTTAATTAGTTATTTGTTTTAAATTATACCGTCATATATTAACTTACATCCACTTAAAAAAAGTAAAACATAAACAATATTAAAAAATAATTTCTCTGGAATTCTTTTTTGCAGAAAATATCCAATTAAAACACTAATAAAAGCTAGTGGAAGTAAATAGAGAGAAATCATAAGATTAGAAGGTGCTAATAATCCCACAAAATAATATGGAACTAATTTAACAAGATTTATAACCATAAATGCTAACGTCATTGTTCCAATAAATGAAATTTTATCTAGCTTTAAAGGCAGCATATAAAAGTTAATTGGTGGATTTCCTGCATGAATTAAAAAACTTGTATATCCAGCAACAGATGACCAAAAGTATCCTTTAAATTTGGTTGGTTTAAGCAAATAATTATTTTTTTGAATAAATGAAACTAGAACAAAAATAATTGATATAACACCGACCATTATTCTTATTTGATCTTCATTTGTAAATTCAAAAGTGAGGGTTCCAAATAAAATACCAATTATAGATGCAGGGATTATAATTTTTAAAATTCTATTAATCCATTTTTTCCAATACAAATAGATTGCTGAAAAATCCATTATTATTAAAAGTGGTAATAAAATACCAGCAGCTTGCAGAGGACTCATAACAAAAGACATTACAGGTACTGCTAACATCGCTATTGGCCCAGGCACACCACCTTTAGAGATACCAAATACAAAAACACCTAAGGATGCAAAAAAATAAAAATAAAAATCCATTTAATTTAAAACTTTTAATGCACTTTTTATGTCTTTTATTTGATCATGAATATCTTCCAGTCCACAATACAATCTTATTAAAGTTCCAGTATTTTTATTTTTAAACTCTCTTTTATCTAGTGGAGGAAAAGTAATAAGACTATCAAATCCACCCCAACTATATCCTAATTTAAAAATTTTAAGTTTATTAAAAAATTTTTCAATTTGAGTATTTGAAAATTTCTTTTTCAGCATAAACGAAAATAAACCTGTGCTACCAGAAAAATCTCTTTTCCATATTTTATGATTCTTTGTATGTGGTAATGCCGGATGAAAAACATCAGTGACAAGATCATGATCTAATAAAAATTTTGCCATTAATAAAGCATTGCTCTCTATTTCTTTCATTCTAATTTTTAATGTTGGTATTCCTCTAATTGCTAGATAAACTTCATCTGATCCAGGACATATGCCTAAAGTTTTTGCAGCTGTTCTAATCTTTCTAGCATATTTTTTATTTGATGAAACAAAACCGATTAAAACATCTGAGTGACCATTTATATATTTAGTCCCAGCATCTATTATAATATCTACTCCTAGTTTAATTGGATTGCAAAACAAAGGTGATGCCCACGTATTATCCATTACAGTTGGGATATTATTTTTTTTAGCTATATTTGTTATAAAAGGTATATCAATTATATCAAATGTAGCAGTTCCAGGAGATTCTAAATATATAAGTTTTGTTTTTTTATTTATTAATTTATCAAAATTTTTAATTTTATTTATTGGATGAAAATATTTTATTTTTACATTGTATTGTTTAAGAATATTTTCACAAAAAGTTCTTGTGGGGCTGTAGACACTATCATTTATTAAAACTTCATCTCCAGATTTTAAGATGGCAAAAAAAGGAATTATTATTGAAGCAAGTCCGGAAGGAGATAAGACAGTATCATTACAATAATATAATTCTGAGATACTATCTTCTAATTGTTTATGAAAAGGATTTTGATTAATTCCATAAAATGTTCTTCTGTCATCTGCATTTTTAATATCATTTAAATAATCCTGATAACTATTAAAAATCATTGTTGATCCTTTGTATGTGCCAGGATTGATAAAACCTTTTTGTTTAAGAGGATTTCTGCCTATTTTAGTTAGTTTTGTTTTTATCTTCACTGTGTCTATATCTAGTATATTATTAATATTATAACACTAATTGTAGAAAAATATTAAATTACAAAATGTATCATTTGGATTAGCTTATTAATTTGGTATAGGGAAGCAATCTTTGAAAAAAGATATTTAAATAATTATTTAAACGGAGAAAATAATATGAAAAAACTATTATCTATCTTTGCAGTTGTAGCATTTGCATTCTCAGCACATGCTGGAACTCTCGATGATGTTAAAAATAGAGGTTTTCTAAAATGTGGAGTAACAACTGGTCTTGCTGGTTTTGCAGCTCCAGATGATAGCGGTGAATGGGCTGGTCTAGATGCAGATATGTGTCGTGCAGTTGCTGTAGCTGTTTTTGGAGACCGTTCAAAAGTAGAATTTATTACAACTACTGGTAAATCTCGTTTCCCAACATTAGCTTCAGGTGAAGTTGATATGCTAGCGAGAAATACTACTTGGACAATAAGCCGTGATGTTAATCTTGGTTTTGAGTTCGTAGGTGTAAACTTCTATGACGGACAAGGTTTTATGATCCCATCTGCTCTTGGTGTATCAAGTGCAACTGAGCTTGATGGTGCTACTGTATGTATCCAAACTGGTACTACTACAGAGTTAAACCTTGCTGACTTCTTTAGACTGAATGGAATTAGCTATGAAGCACTTCCAATTGAAACTAATGATGAAGGTAAAGAAAACTTATTTGCAGGAAGATGTGATGTATACACAACTGACGCTTCAGGCCTTTCTTCAACGAGAGCTGCTGCTTCAAATCCAGACAAATGGGTTGTTTTACCAGAAATTATTTCAAAAGAACCACTAGGTCCACTAGTAAGACATGGTGATCACCAATGGGGTGATGTTGTACGTTGGTCTTTAAATGCAATGATAATTGCAGAAGAACTAGGTGTAACTTCAGAAAACGTTGATGCTCAACTTGGTTCAAATGTTCCAGAGGTACTAAGACTTCTTGGTGTTGAAGGTTCTTATGGCGAAATGCTTGAATTAGCTCCTGATTGGGCTTACCAAATTATTAAACAAATTGGTAACTATTCAGAGTCTTACGAAGCAAACGTAGGTCCAGATACACCTCTTGAAATAGCAAGAGGACTTAACGCTCTATGGACACAAGGTGGTATTTTATACGCACCTCCATTTAGATAAACGTTAATTTTTTTTAAAATAGGGGGTTTCAAAACCCCCTATTTTTTTTTATAAACATCAAAGGTTTAAATGCGATCTAATCTTAATTTTTTTTCAGACGAAAGGTTTAGATCAATCTTTTTTCAAACATTAGTAGTAGGTCTTTTTGCTCTAGGTATTTTTTTTATTGTTCAAACAACAGCATATAATCTAGAAAAAAGAAACATAGCAACTGGATGGAGATTTTTGTCAGATCCAGCAGGATTTGATATTAGTTTCTCACCTTTTTTAGAGTTTAAATCAACTGATACTCATTTAAAGGTCTATTTTGTTGGAGTTTTAAATACATTACTTGTTTCAATTACTGGTTGTATTGCGGCGACTATTTTAGGATTTCTAGTAGGAATAATTCGTTTGTCATCAAATTGGTTGTTAAGCAGAATATCTTATATTTATGTAGAATTTACAAGGAATGTTCCATTGCTTCTTCAAATTATTCTCTGGTACAGTATTTTAATACAACTACCGCGGGTTAAGCAATCTCTTCAAATTCTTGATGTTTTTTATATATCAAATAGAGGTCTTTATTCACCAAGACCAATATTTGAGAGTGGGTTTACTTATATTTTTATTGCAATTATTCTGGCATTAATTTCAAGTTTTTTTATTCGTAGATGGGCAAAAAAAAGACAAGAATTAACTGGTGATCAATATCCAGTTTTTTATACTTCTTTTGGTTTAATTTTTATTATCCCTCTCATCTTATTCTTTATACTTGGTTCACCAATGTCATTCGAATATCCTGAGATGAAAGGATTTAATTTTAAAGGTGGTTTAGTTATTCGTCCTGAATTTATTGCAATGTTTCTAGCCTTATCAATTTATACAGCTGCGTTTATTTCTGAAACAGTAAGAGCTGGAATATTATCTGTAACAAAAGGTCAAAGAGAGGCATCAGCAGCACTAGGTTTAAAACAATCCTGGATTATGAGATTAATAATAATTCCTCAAGCATTAAGAGTTATTGTTCCCCCACTCACAAGTCAGTACTTAAACTTAACAAAAAATTCTTCACTTGGAATAGCAGTTGGATACGCAGATTTAGTTCATGGATTTGGTGGAATTAGTCTTAATCAAACTGGCCAAGCAATTGAATGCATGGTTATAGTAATGGCAACTTACTTAACTATAAGTTTAACAATTTCTTTTTTTATGAACATTTATAACAGAAGCATACAATTTAAGGAAAAGTAATGAATGAAAAAATAGAAAGTAGAAAGCCGCCAGTTGCAACAACAGGAATTATAGGTTGGTTAAGAATAAATTTATTTTTTAATTGGACAAATTCCTTAATCACAATTTTTGTTATATATTGCCTTTACCAGTTTGTTCCATGGATTTTAGATTGGACAGTTTTTTCAGCTGATTTTAAATATAATTATCTTGGTCAGCAAATAACTAATCAGGAAATGTGTTCAAGAAACTTAGATCCTGAAAATGGAGGAGCATGTTGGGCTGTAATCTATGTAAGGTTCTATCAATTTATTTATGGATTTTATCCAAGAGAAGAGGTTTGGAGAGTTAATATATCTTATGTAATGTTGGCAATAGCACTACTTCCACTTCTAATTACAAAACTGCCTTATAGAAAAATTTTTTTAAACTTTACTTATGTATTTCCAATAATTGCTTATTTTTTGCTTAACGGTGGATTTGGTTTACCTGATATTTCAACAAATAAGTGGGGTGGCCTCTTGGTTACACTAGTTTTAGGCTGCACAGGTATTGCATTAGCATTTCCAATTGGTGTTTTGTTAGCTTTAGGAAGAAGGTCTAAATTACCTGTAATAAGCATGATGTGTGTTTTGTTTATTGAGTTTATAAGAGGTGTTCCATTAATAACACTTCTATTTTTTGGAATGGTAATGCTTCCTTTATTTTTACCTGAAGGAATAGATATGGATGGCTTAGTAAGAGTTCTTGTTGCTGTTACACTTTTCCAATCTGCTTATATGGCTGAAGTTATAAGAGGTGGATTACAAGCTATTCCAACTGGTCAATACGAAGCAGCACGATCTTTAGGAATGTCGTATTGGAGAATGAACTTTCAAATAATTTTACCTCAAGCAATTAGAATATCTATCCCACCTATAGTAAATACCTCAATTGGGTTGTTCAAAGACACTACACTAGTTATTATAGTTGGATTATTAGATTTATTAGGAATAGGAAGAGGGACTTTAGCTGATACTAATTGGTTAGGCTTATCTTATGAAATTTACTTTTTTGTTAGTTTGGTATTTTTTATATTCACATTTGGAATGTCTAGATACAGTTTGTATTTGGAAAAGAAATTAAAAACAGGTATTAATATGGGGGCTGATTAAGATGAGTGAAGATTCAATAATTTCATTAAAAAATGTAAACAAGTGGTTTGGAGATTTTCATGTGTTACAAGATGTAAATCTTGAAGTTAAAAAGAAAGAAAGAATTGTAGTTTGTGGTCCTTCTGGTTCTGGTAAATCTACAATGATCAGATGTATTAATAGATTAGAAGAGCATCAAGAGGGCTCAATTGTTGTTGATGGAATTGAGTTAACAGGAAACTTAAAAAATATTGATAATGTTAGAAAAGAAGTTGGAATGGTATTTCAGCAATTTAATTTATTTCCTCATTTATCTGTAAAAGAAAATATAACTTTGGCTCCAATTTGGGTAAAAAAAATGCCTAAAGCTGAAGCTGAAGAACTTGCAATGAGACAGTTAGAAATAGTAAAAATTCCTGAACAAGCCAACAAGTACCCTGGTCAATTATCTGGCGGTCAACAACAAAGAGTGGCAATTGCTAGATCTCTGGCAATGAATCCTAACATAATGCTTTTTGATGAACCAACATCAGCTCTAGATCCTGAAATGATTAAAGAAGTTTTAGATGTTATGGTTGATTTGGCAAATGGTGGAATGACCATGATTGTTGTTACGCATGAAATGGGTTTTGCTAAAACAGTTGCTGATAGAATGGTGTTTATGGATGAAGGAAAAATTGTTGAGGAAGCTAACCCAGATAAGTTTTTCAATAATCCAGAGAGTGATCGTACAAAGTTATTTTTAAGTCAAATTCTTCATCAGTAATTTAAGAAGATAACAATAAATTAACTCTTCTATTCATTTTACCTTTGTTTTCTATTTTGCCAATTTGAATTTTACCTATCTCATTAGTTGATTTCACATGTGTACCACCACAAGGTTGTAAATCAATATCACCAATTCTAATTAATCTTATTTTACCATCTACTTGAGGAGGTTTTACTGACATAGTTCTGACTAGTTCAGGTTTTTCTTCTAATATACTACTTTCAATTATTTCACTAGTAACGGTATGATTATCTTCAACTAACAAATTTATTTTTTCTTCCAACTCTTCTTTATTTATTTGTTTATCTGGATCATTAAAATCTAATCGACTTTTTTCATAACCAATTTGACCGCCGGTAACTCCTAAAGGGACTATAGAACATAACAAGTGCAGAGCAGTATGCATTCTCATATGCTTGTATCGCAAATCCCAATTTATTTTTCCAATTATGTCAACATTCTCTTCAAGATCTTTGAGATCATCTACAATATTTATTATTTTATTATTTTCTTTAATAGTATCTAAAACTTGTATTTTTATGCTTTCAGTTTCTATTGCGCCTGTATCCCCAGGTTGACCACCACTTTTTGCATAAAATGCTGTCTTGTCTAATTCAATGCGATTTTCTTCTTTCACAATACCCGTAATTCTTGCTTTAAATTCTTTAAGGTATGCATCATCTTCGAATAATTTTGTCATAGCGTTTTTTAACAGTATTTTAAAAATATTATATTGACTTTTTTCTCATTCTGAATAAATTAGAACAAAAGTAGAACAAATAATTTTATAAATAATATAATTATTATTTATCAATTATTTAAATATTTTTTCTAATATTATGTCTAAAAAAATAGAAAATTTAATATTTAAAGCTAAATCCAAAGGAGATCAAATAACACCTTATTTTCTTGATACAGTGTCTGCAGGTTTTCCATCTCCAGCTACTGATTATATGGAAAACAAACTTGATCTTAATGAATATTTGGTTCAACGTCCAACAGCAACCTATATCGTTAAAGCTAATGGCCCTTCTATGACCGATGCAGGCATATTATCAGGTGATCTACTTATTGTTGATAGAAGTATTACACCTCGTAACGACAATATTGTTATAGCCTCCATCTTTGGTGACCTAACAGTTAAAAAACTGAAAAAGAAAG
The DNA here is from genome assembly GCA_902610845.1 of uncultured Alphaproteobacteria bacterium. Classification (GTDB taxonomy): domain Bacteria; phylum Pseudomonadota; class Alphaproteobacteria; order HIMB59; genus CACPNW01. The sequence continues at coordinate 8,383 of CACLXJ010000003.1, forward strand.
ATCAGTCACTATTTTTAATTTCTGCCAATAGTGAGTATCCTAGTATTCAAGTTAAAGAAGAGATGGAGTGTTTTATATGGGGGGTAGTGACATATGTCATACACAAAACTACTTAATAGAAATCATAGTTCAGTAAATCAATCTATAGCATTGATAGATTGCAACAATTTTTATGCGTCATGTGAAAGAATATTTAATCCAAAACTTATAGGAAAACCACTTGTTGTACTTTCCAATAATGATGGTTGTATTATTGCGCGATCAAAAGAAGCAAAAAAATTAGGGATAAAAATGGGTGAACCTTATTTTAAAGCAAAAAATATTATTGAAAAAAATGATGTTAAAGTTTTTTCATCTAATTATTCTTTATATGGTGATATTTCTCAAAGAGTAATGGAAACTTTATCAAGTTTCTCCTCAGAGGTAGAAATCTACTCCATAGATGAAGCATTTCTTGGTTTAAATGGTTTTGAGAACTATGAGTTAAACACTTATTGCAGATACATTAGGCAAACAATTAAGAAGTGGGTTGGTATTCCAGTTAGCATTGGAGTGGGTCCAACAAAAACACTATCAAAAATAGCTAATCATCTGGCAAAAAAACAATCAGACTATAAAGGTGTGTGCATACTAAAAAACAAAATAGAAATAAAAAAAGCATTAGAATTAACATCTATTGAAGAAGTATGGGGTATTGGAAAAAGATTATCTCTTTTTCTAAAAAAATATAATATTTATAATGCGTATCAATTTTCACAAATGGACAGAGGATGGATAAGAAAAAATATGGGTGTAGTAGGAGAGAAGACATACCTAGAATTAAATAGTGTATCCTGTCTAGACCTTGATTTGGTTCCAAGTGATAAACAAAGTTGTTGTGTATCAAGATCATTTAGTCAACCAATAGAACAACTATTTGATTTAGAGGAATCAATATCAACTTATGGATCAAGAGTATCAGAGAAGATAAGGGAAGAGGGGTTAGTGGCTGAGTCAATGAGTATTTTTGTTTTGACTAATCATTTTAATAGAAGGGAAAAACAATATTCAAATTCAATAAAACTTCACTTACCTTTTCCGACAAATAATAGCATAAAAATTGTTAAAAGAGCTCTTGAAGGAATTAGAAAAATATACCGACCAGGCTTTCGTTATAAAAAAGCTGGTATTATATTATACGGCCTTAGTAGACATAATATAACTAGAGGATTACTTGATTACGACCGTGATACATCAGACAGAATAATGAATACTATTGATAATATTAATTCTAGATATGGAAGTTCAACGTTGAAGATAGCTTCTGAAGGTATAGAAAAAATATGGAAGATGAAAAGAGAAAACGTATCCCCATGTTACACAACACGTTTTGAAGAATTGGTGGAAGTTAAGGCTTAGAGATAATGGCTCCCCGGGCCGGGCTCGAACCAGCGACCGATCGGTTAACAGCCGATTGCTCTACCACTGAGCTACCGAGGAACATAATTTTGTTGATAATAAAAAAAAATTAAAAAACAAGAGAAAACTGGAGGCTCGGAGCGGAATCGAACCGCTGTGCAAGGCTTTGCAGGCCCCTACATAACCACTCTGCCACCGAGCCTAAAAAAAATGACAATTATCACTATATTATTTCTAGTCAATTAATGAAAAAAAAATCTAAAGATTGATAATATAATTTAAATAATTGATTATATGAAAGGTTTATATAAAGCATCCTTTGAGAAATGAGTGAAACATTTGAAATAGCAAGAAAAAATATGGTTGTTAATCAGTTAAGACCAAACAAAATTAATGAAGAAAATATATTAAAAATATTTGAAAATACCCCTAAAGAAAATTATTTAGATGTCAGTTTAGGTAAGAATTGTTATCTAGATAATAACTTAGATATAACTGATAAAAGAGGATATCTTAAAAATTTACACTTAGCTCAAATTATAAAATATTCGAAAATATTACCTAATGATAAAGTATTGCATATAGGAGGTTTAACAGGTTACTTTTCTGCTCTTATTGGCTCACTATGTCAAGAACTTCACGTTGTGGAAGAAAATAGAGAGCTATTTAAATTATTAGAACATAATATTAGTAATACAGATACTTCTAATATTAGCTTATTTAATCATAATTTATTAGATGGATTAGTTGATAAAGCTCCATTTAATTTAATTATTATTGACGGGCCTATATTTAAAATAACTGATAACTTAAAGAAGCAACTAGTAAACAATGGTGGAAGATTAATATATATCAAGAAAATATATGATAATCTTGGTAAGGCTTATAAAGTTATAAGAAATGAAGATTTATATTCATCTGAGTATTTATTTGATGTAATGAGTGCTTATCAAATTCAAGAACAACAAGAGGGTTTTAAATTTTAAATGAGATTATTTATATTATTATTACTTATCTATTCTAAATCTTTATTCGCATTATCGATTGATGATTCCGTAAAAAGTACGATTGCTAATAATTTGAAGGTAAAAATTGCTTTTGAAAAACTGAATGAAAGCAAAGAAACTATTGAAGTAGCTATAGGGAAAAAACTTCCAACAGTTACTGGTACAATTTCTGGTACGTATAGTAATAGTGATACAACTTCAGCAGCCGGTGTATCAACAACACCAGAAACTTTTACAGATAAGTATAAAATTAGTATTACTCAAAATTTGTACGATGGTGGTGAAAAAAATTTAGAAATTGAAAGATCAAAAATTATTTATGAAAACGCAATAATAAATTTTTATAAATCAGTCCAAGATCTATCTTTAACAGCAGTAGAAGGTTATCTAACCGTTATAAATTATGAAAAATCATTAGAGGCTTCTGAAAGAAATTTTGATTCTGTTTCAAGATTTTTAGAAGAAGTAAAATTAAAATATGAATTAGGATCAGCAACCATAACTGAACTGAAAAATGCTGAGAGTGCGTTTTCAATTGCTGAAACAAATCTTTTTTCAGCTGAACAAAACTACAAAGTCAGTTTAAAAACATTTAAATCAATTGTTGGTAAAGATGCTATTAATTTAGAAGATTATGTAAATGTAGAAGATAATTTAAATTTTGAAAACATACTATCTGAAGTCTATAAGAATAATTTTAATATTTTAATTGCTCAAAATAATATTAAAATTAAAGAACTTGATCTCTCAAAAGAAAAAGGTTCTAATAGACCTACTTTAGACATAACAGCTTCAACTGAGTATTCAGATGGTTCACGTATAGATGCTGGAACTGAAAATACTAATGCATCCATAGGCTTAACTTTAACAATTCCTATATTTCAGCAAAATATTGATAAATCAGATATTAGAAAAATAAATTCTCAAATTTTACAAACTGAAATTGAGCTTGAGGATCTTAAAGAAAGTTTAAATATTGAAGTATCAAACTTTTATAAAAACTATTTAGTTAGCAAATCAAATTTAAATACATCTTTATTAACTATAGAGTATGCAAACACCTTTCTAGAAAGTACTCAGGAAGAATACAACCTTGGGACCAAATCTATTACTGATCTAATAGAAGCAGAAACTAATCTTTTAAACGTAAATGTCGAATATTTTAATGCAAATAAAAACTATCTGATTAATTACTTTAATTTACTAGCTTTAGATAGTTCACTGATTAAATTATTTGAGGAGTATCTTCCTAGTTATAATTAGAGTTTTATTAATTTAATTAAACATTTATAATACCTATATGAATACAAAAAATTCTATCAATGAATCTCTAGAAGTTATACGAAGAGCACTCGAAGATGAAAAAAACATTGCAGATAATGATTTATCATCCAATATTTTGATACTTAACCAAAAGGTTAATAGTGATGGTACAATAAAATTACTTCAAAAAGAAGAGGATATAAATAGTGAAATTAATGATATAATAGATCAAAAACTTTCCTATCTTGTAGAAAATAAAATTGAAAAAATACTTGATGAAAAAATCCCAAAATTACTAAAAAATTATTTCGATACAAAATAGTTACAATGCAGCTTGATAAATTTTTTGATTTTTTAAAAGATGAAAAAAAACTTTATTCACAATGGGAGCAATCAAATTGTTTTAAACCAAAAAAAGGAGGTGAGCCATATTCTATAATGATGCCACCACCTAATGTTACAGGAAGCTTACATATTGGTCATGCTTTAACTTTCACAATTCAAGATATATTAATCAGATACCATAGAATGAAGGGTATGGAAGTATTGTGGCAAGCAGGTACAGATCATGCAGGAATTGCTACTCAGATGGTGGTTGAAAGAAAATTAAGTGAGTCAAACCTCGATAGACGATCTCTAGGTAGAGAAAAGTTTATCGAAAAAGTATGGGAATGGAAAAAAGAGTCGGGCGGTCAGATAAGTAATCAATTGAGAAGACTTGGTGCATCTGCAGATTGGTCAAGAGAAAGATTTACTATGGATGAAGGTCTTTCAAATGCCGTTAGGAAAGTTTTTGTAAATTTATATAATGATGGAATTATTTATAAAGATAAGAGATTGGTTAACTGGGATCCAAAACTTTTAACTGCTATTTCTGATCTAGAAGTAGAGCAAAGAGATACTGAAGGAAGCTTATGGCATATTAAATATCCTATAGATGAAAACAATCATATCATAGTTGCAACAACAAGGCCTGAGACGATGTTAGGTGATACGGCAGTTGCTGTTCATCCCGATGATGAAAAATATAAAAACTTAATTGGCAAATTTTGTAACTTACCAATTTCAAATAAAAAAATACTAATCATTGCTGATGAATATGCAGATCCTGAAAAAGGTTCTGGTGCTGTTAAAATTACTCCCGCACATGACTTTAATGATTTTGAGGTAGGAAAGAGACATGATTTAGAATTTATTAATATTTTTGATGAAAATGCTAAACTTAACTCAAATGTGCCAGAAGAATTTCAAAATTTAGATCGATTTGAAGCAAGAAAACTAATTTTAAAAAAATTAGATGAAATGAATTTATTAGTTAAAGAAGAAAAACAGCAAATGGTCATACCATATGGTGATAGATCAGGTGTTGTTATTGAGCCATGGCTGACAGACCAATGGTTTTGTGATGCAAAAAAATTATCAGTTGATCCAATATCAGCTGTTAGAGATAATAGTTCTAATTTTATTCCCAAACAATGGGAGAATACATTTTATAATTGGATGGAAAACATTCAACCATGGTGTATTTCAAGACAGTTATGGTGGGGGCATCAAATTCCTGCATGGTATGGTCCAGATAACAAATATTTCGTTAGTGAAACGTTAAAAGGTGCACAAAATCAAGCAAAAGAATTTTATAGTAAGGATGTTGAGCTTAGACAAGATGAAGACGTTCTTGATACTTGGTTTTCTTCTGCTCTATGGACATTTTCTACATTAGATTGGCCAAATAAAACATATGAATTAGATAAGTTTTATCCTGGTAATGTCTTGGTTACTGGTTTTGATATCATATTTTTTTGGGTTGCACGCATGATGATGATGGGGTCTTATTTCATGAAGGAAACTCCATTTAAAGATATTTATATTCATCCTTTAATTCGTGATGAAAAAGGACAAAAAATGTCCAAATCAAAAGGAAACATAATTGATCCATTAGTTTTATTAGATAAGTATGGTGCTGACACATTAAGATTTACATTAACAGCACTCTTAAATCCTGGACGAGATGTAAAATTATCTGAAGCTAGAGTTAAAGGATATAAATCTTTCACAAATAAAATTTGGAATGCAGGAAAATTTTTACAAATGAATAATTCAATTTTTAAAGATGATATTTCAATTGATATAATATTTTTTGATGCAAACAAATGGATAATAAAAGAATTGAATGATTTGAACACTCAACTTGATCAATTAACTAAAAAGTATTCGTTTCATGAAATAGCCAATAAGATTTATCATTTCGTATGGCATTCTTATTGTGATTGGTACATTGAAATTATTAAACAAAATTTTGATAATGAAAAATTTGCCGATGAAATTAAAAAAGTTTCTGGATGGACATTTATTCAAGTTTTAAAGATTATACATCCCATTATGCCATTTATTAGTGAAAAATTATGGAGATCTTTAGTTGATGATCATTCATATTTAATGAATCAAGTTTATTCAAATTATGCAACAAATAATTCTTTTGATATTTCTAGAAAAAACTTTGAAATATTTATTGAATTCATAACATCAATAAGAAATTTGAGATCAGAACTAAATATACCCTATAAACAATTAATTAATATTTCTATAGAAGCTAAAAATGAAGAGCTTAAAAATTTTCTACTTGCCCATAAAAATGAAATAAGTCATTTTTTAAAAACCAAAAATATTAGTTTTGATAAAATTCAACCTAATAAGAATTCAGCTTTAATTGTATTAACATCATTGTCAGTATTGATCCCTTTGGATGGTATTATTGACTCAGAAGTTGAGCTAAAAAAATTAAATAAGAAAAAGCAAATTGAGCAAGAAAAATTTAATAAAGTTAATGATAAATTAAATAATGATAACTTTATGAATAAAGCATCAGAAGAAATTATTGATAAATTCAAAAATGAAGCAAATATTTATAAATCTTCTATTGAAAAAATTGATCAAATAATAAATACTATTAAATAGAATGGAAGATAAAGGATCAAATAGAAAATCTAATCTACCTAGTAGATATGTTAGTGTAGGGCCTAAAAGTGCACCTCACAGATCGTATTATTATGCTATGGGCTTGAAAGAACATGAAATTTATCAACCTTTTGTTGGTGTTGTTAGCACTTGGAATGAATCAGCTCCTTGCAATATTACTCTTCAAGATCAAGCGCAGCATGTGAAGACAGGTGTCAAAGACTCTGGAGGAACACCAAGAGAATTTACAACTATAACAGTAACAGATGGAATTGCGATGGGCCATGAGGCAATGAAATCTTCTCTTATTAGCAGAGAGGTTATTGCAGATTCAATTGAGTTATCTGTGAGAGGTCATTGCTATGATGCAATAGTTGGGCTTGCTGGTTGCGATAAATCTCTGCCAGGTTTGATGATGGCTATGGTTAGATTAAATGTACCATCTGTGTTCATTTATGGAGGTTCAATCTTACCAGGAAAATACAAAGGCAAAGATGTTACCGTTATAGATGTTTTTGAAGCAGTGGGTAAACATGCTGCGGGAACTATCTCAGATCAAGATTTAAAAGATATTGAACAAGTTGCCTGTCCTTCTGCCGGATCGTGTGGAGGGCAATTTACAGCTAATACAATGGCATGTATTTCTGAAGCAGTTGGTTTAGCTTTAACAAATTCAGCAATGCCACCAGCAGTAAATACTGAAGAAAGAAAATCTTATGGTGAAAAGAGTGGTAAAGCTATAATGAATTTATTAGAAAAAAATATAAGACCAAGAGATATAGTAACTATTGATTCATTAGTTAATGCTGCAAGAGTAGTTGCCGCCACTGGCGGTTCAACTAATGCAGCACTTCATCTTCCTGCGATAGCTAATGAAGCAGGTTTAAAATTCACATTAAGAGATGTTGTAGAAATTTACAATTCAACTCCTTATATCGGAGATATGCAACCAGGTGGAAAGTATGTTGCTAAAGATTTATATGATGTAGGAGGTGTACCAGTTCTTATTAAATCTTTATTGGATGGTGGTTATATAAATGGAGATTGTATAACTGTTACAGGAAAAACAATAGCTGAAAATCATAAAGAAGTAATATTTCCTACAAACCAAGATGTTGTTTATAAAAGCGATAATCCAATTAGTGAAAATAGTTCAGTCGTAGGTTTGTGGGGTAATCTTGCTACTGATGGATGTATATCAAAAATTGCGGGTTTAAATAAATTAACTTTTAAAGGAAAAGCTAAATGTTTTGACTCGGAAGAAGATGCTTTAACAGCAGTTTTAAAAAATGAAATTAAAGCAGGAGATGCTGTAATAATTAGGTATGAGGGTCCTAAAGGAGGACCTGGTATGCGTGAAATGCTTTCTACAACAGGCGCAATATATGGGCAAGGACTAGGTGAAACTGTTGCTTTAATAACAGATGGAAGATTTTCAGGTGGTACAAGAGGATTTTGTATTGGTCATGTAGGACCAGAAGCAGCTGTAGGAGGTATGATAGGTTTACTTAAAGATGGGGATGAAATTATTATTGATGCTATTAAAGGCGAAATCAACGTTACGCTTACAGATCAAGAAATAGAAAAGAGAAAAAAAGATTGGAAGCCAAGAAAAACTAATCATAATTCTGGATCTATATGGAAATATTCCCAAACTGTTGGACCAGCTTACGAGGGTGCTGTTACTCAACCAGGGGCAAGCGACGAAACGCATACATACGCTGACATTTAATATTAATTAACTAATTCAATAGTAACTGGTGTGTGATCAGAAGCCTTCTCCCATCCTCTTGGTTCACGATTAATGTTAACTGATTTAATTAAATCAGTAACTTCTGGTGTAGTAAGAAAATGATCAATTCTAAGACCATTACCTTTTTGCCAATTTCCGCCTCTATAACCCCAAAAAGTCCAGTTTGTATTTCCATCAACAAAGTATTTAACTGTATCAACGAAACCTAAATTTAAAAGATATCTAAATTTTTCTCTTGTTAATGGATGGGCACAAGCATCATTTTTAAAATTTTCTGGTGAATAAACGTCTTCATCGCTTGGTATTACATTAAAATCTCCTCCTATAATAATAGGTTGATTATTATCAATTAATTGTTTGATATATTTATTAAAATTTATCATCCAATCAATTTTATAATCAAATTTTTCTGTTTCAATTGGATTTCCATTTGGAAGATAAATATTTATTAATTTAATTTTATTTTTTATCTTTTTTAAAGATATTTCTGTTTCAATAAATCTAGAATTTATATCTTGGTAATTAGGAATATTTAAATTTGAAATCTCAGTACTCTCTTTGCTTAGTATGGCTACTCCATTCCAAGCTTTTTGCCCATTTACATAACATTTATAATTAATATTTTCTAATTCCTCTATTGGAAAACTTTCATTTGTACATTTTAATTCCTGAATTAAATATAAATCTGATTGATCTTTTTTTATAAATTTTATCAGATGTTCAATTCTTGCATTAACTGAATTAACATTCCAGGTAGTAATTTTCATTTATATAGAAAAAGAAGTTCCACATCCACATGATGAAGATGCTAATGGATTAGAAATTTTAAATGAGGATCCAATCAATTCATTAACATAATCAATTTTTGATCCTTTTATCAATTCAATTGAAGTTTTATCTATCAACACATCAGCATTTTTATAATTAAAGATTAAATCATCATGATTTGGTTTGTCAGAAAAATCAAATTTATATTGAAATCCAGCACAACCACCACCTAATACGGTAATTCGGAAATAGTTAGATTTTTCAGAAAGTAGTACCTTGTTGATATGATTTTGAGCACTTTCCGTAACTTCAATTATATTGTTCATTGATCTAAATATTGTTATTAGTTATTTTTTTACAACTATAATATAAATTTTTTTATGTTCAAACATTTAGCTTCAAATCCTTATAATTCCAATGGAAGATTATATAATGAGCTAGATGAGGATTTGAGAAATCCATTTGAAAGAGACAGAGCTAGAGTTATTCATTCTAATTCATTTAGAAAATTAAAACACAAAACCCAAGTTTTTATTGAAAGTGAGAGTGATTATTTTAGAACAAGACTAACTCATTCTTTGGAAGTTGCTCAAATATCAAGATCAATTTGCAGATTACTTGGATTAAATGAAGATCTAGGTGAAACAGTTGCTCTCGCGCATGATTTGGGCCATCCTCCTTTTGGTCATATTGGCGAGGATGCACTTGATAATTCAATGAAAAAGTTTGGAGGTTTTAATCATAACGATCAAACCTTAAGAGTCTTAACATTTATTGAAAAAAGACACCCTGATTTTGATGGATTAAATCTAACATGGGAAAGTTTAGAGGGAATAATAAAACATAATGGAATTTTGAGTGATCAATTACCTTATCACTTAGATAATTATTCAAAATTACATAATCTATATTTAACTGATCAACCTTATTTAGAATCACAGATAGCAAGCATATCTGATGATATTGCTTATAATAATCACGATGTAGAGGATGCAATTAGAGCAAATTTAATATCATTAGATGATATTGCAGAGTTAAGTTTTTTTGAAAAAATTATAACTGATTTAAAGGATCGCTATAAAGATATTCCAAATAAACTTCTAGTGTATCAAGTTTTAAGAAACTCCATTTCTAATATGATAAATGATATATATGAAACTACAAAAAAAAATTTAATTGAAAATAATATCAATTCTATCGATGATATTCGTAAAAAAAATAATTTTGTTATTTCATTTTCCAATGAAATGAAGAAAAGTTCTGACATAATTAAAAAATTCTTATTTGATAAAGTTTATAATCATAGTCATTTATCAGATAAGAGACAGTATTCAAAAAAGGTTATATCTACCTTGTTTACTTATTTCGTAAATAATAATAATAAATTACCAATGGATTGGAGAAATCAAAATATTGAAATTGAAAGATTAATTTGTGATTATATTTCAGGAATGACTGATAGATTTGCTCTAAACTTATATAAGGAGATTAGTGAATAATTTTATAAAAGACCTATCAGATTTTTTATTTGATTTTACAGATTTTTTAGAGAGTAATAAACTCATATCTTCAATCAATAAAAAACAGATTAGCATCGATTATTCTTCAAATAATAAACAAGGTGATTTAGCGACAAACTTTTATTTAATAGTTAAAAGAAAAATTATCAATGAAAAATTTAATATTGAAAAAGAATTAAATGATAGAATTAAATCAATTGGATTTATTGATCATTTTGTGATTTCAAAAAATGGTTTTATAAATTTTTATCTAAAAGATGAATTTGTATTAAAAAGTTTAAAAGAAATTTATAGTAAAAATTTTTTAAATTATATTAATTATGGTGCAGATAAAAAAATAAATATTGAATTTGTTTCAGCTAATCCAACTGGACCATTGCATATAGCTCATATAAGAGGTGCTGTATTTGGAGATGTATTAAGCTCTCTCTATAGTAAAACAGGTTTTGATGTTACCAGAGAGTATTACGTAAATGATGCAGGTTCTCAAATTAATAAATTATCAAACTCTCTTTTGAAACGATATTTACAATTATTTGATAAAAAAATTGACTTAGAAGAAGACGAGTATCCTGGTGAATATCTAATAGATATTGCAAAGAAAATTAAAAATGAAGATGGTGATAAGTGGTTAAATTTTCAGCAGGAAGAAACTGTTCAATATTTTAAAAATTTTGCAATAAAAAATATACTTTTAAGGATAAAATCAGATTTAGAATTAATAAATATAAGATTTGATAAATTTACCCACGAAACTGAAATAGAAAAAAGTAAAATTATCGATGAACTTTTTTCAATCTTAGATAAAAAAAAATTATTATATGAAGGTATTTTAGAAAAGCCAAAAGGTGATGATTCTGATTGGGAGCCAAGGAAGCAATTATTATTTAGATCCTCTAACTTATTAGATCATGAAGATCGGGCATTAAAAAAATCAAATGGTGAATGGACATATTTTGCTAATGATGCAGCATATCATTTAGATAAATGTAAAAGAAATTTTGATAGATTAGTAAATATTTGGGGGTCTGATCATATTGGCTATATTCCAAGAATGAATTCGTTAATTAAAGCTATTAAAGATGATGAAACTTATTTAAACATTTTAACTTGTCAGATTGTAAGTTTAATTCAAAATAAACAAAAAATTAAAATGTCAAAAAGATCTGGAAATTTTGTGACATTAGCTAATGTTCATTCTAAGGTTGGAAAAGATCCTATAAGGTACTACATGATTTCTACTAAAAATGAGACTGCAATTGACTTTGATTTAGATGCTGTTGTTGAAAAAAATAGAGATAATAAAGTTTTTTACTGTCAATACGCACACGCTAGAGCTTCATCAGTAATTAATAAAGCAAACGAATTAGGTATAAAAATTAAAAATGATTATAATTTTTCTGCAATACAAAATCTATCTGATGAGGAAGTAAAATTAATAAAAAAGTTAATTTGTTATCCTTATTTGTTGTATCAATCATCATATTATAATGAACCACATAGACTAATCAATTACTTAGAAGAAATATCCTCTAATTTCCATTCAATTTGGAATAAAGGTAAAGATAATGAATCACTTCGTTTTATAGATGAAAAAAATACAGAAAAGACAATTTCAAAAATATTTTGGTTGGAGTCATTTAGAGTTGTTTTAAAAGATATATTTTCAATTATTGATATAAGTGCACCTGAAACAATGTAATGATTAAAAGAATTATTTTTAAAAGAAAAAATAATTACATTTTAAAATTTTCTATATTATTATTGCTATTTATTTTTATTCTTTATCTTATCTCATATTATTATTTTAGTAATAGGGAGTATTTTATCATTCCTAAATTTACTGGTAAATATTTTGTTATTCCTACTAATAAAGAAGGCGAGGTTGTTGATTATTTAGATAAGAAAAGTTTAAATAACACAGATAATGAAATTCAAGATTTAGATTTTAAAAATATAGACGAACTTGATTTTACAATTCAATTATATAGCAATGATAATTTTGAAAATATTAATAAATACTTGTACAATTTATTAGAAAATAAAAAAGAAATTATAGATCATGAAGATATTTTTGTTTTTTATAAAAAAACTGAAATAGGTACTCAATATTTTATTACCTATAAAAATTACATTTCTAAGAATAATGCTTCTGAAGCTTGTGATTTATTAACTATTGTTAAGAGTTGCATAATACTTAATTTACATAATTAATAATATTGAGAGAATCTCAATAATTTTATATAAAAAATTGTGTTAAATGTTACAGATACAGAAATAAAAGAAGGTCAATTTAACCTATTATTAGACAATTTTGAGGGTCCCATAGACCTTTTGTTGGTTTTGGCTAGATCTCAGAAGGTTGATTTATCTGATATATCTATATCCGAATTAGCTGATCAATATATTAATTTTATTAATCAATATAGAAATATTCATATTGAAATAGCTGCAGATTATTTAGTGATGGCAGCATGGCTAACGTATTTGAAATCAAGATTACTATTGCCAAAAGAAGAAAAAACAGATGAATATACAGCCGATGAGTTAGAAGAGGCTTTAAAATATCAATTACAGAGACTAGAGGCTTTTCAAAATATTTCTAAAATCATATATTCAAGACCTCTTATTAATAGAGATGTATTTTATGGGGGGTCATCTGAAGGTCTCAAAGTTAAATACAATATAAATTATACTTCTAATTTATATGACTTACTAAAATCATATAGTCAAATACTTAAATCGAATGAACAGGTAAAACAATTAACTATTGAGTATTCAGAACTTTATTCAGTTGATCAAGCCGTTAAAAGATTAAAAGGTATTTTTGGAAATATTACAGAATGGACTAATTTTTTAAATGTAATTCCAAATTTAATTAAAGCTAATAAAACAATTAATAAATCAATTATTTCATCTAACTTTGTTGCTTCTTTAGAATTATCAAAAAATGGCTTTATTGATTTAAAACAAGATGAAAGTTTTGGTAATATTTATATAAAATTTAATCAAAATGGATAATAAAGATATTAAAATTTTAGAAGCAATATTATTTGCATCAGGAGAGCCACTTGATGAAAATGATTTAAAAGAAAAAATAAAAGATAAAAATAATATACGTAAGCTATTACTAGAAATTAAAGATTTTTATAAAAATAGAGGTATTAATTTAATCAAAACTGGCAACAAATGGTCTTTTAGAACTGCTGAAGATCTCAGTGATGAATTAACTATTTTTAAAACACAGAGAAGAAAATTATCAAGAGCAGCACTTGAAACATTATCAATAATTGCTTATCAACAACCAATAACAAGATCAGAAATTGAAAATATTCGAGGTGTTCAAATGGGTAGAGGCTCCCTAGATCATTTGATGGAAATAGGATGGATACGTCCTTCAGGTAGGAAAACTATACCAGGTAAACCAACTTTATGGTCTACCACAGATTTGTTTGTTGAGCATTTTGGATTAAATAGTTTATCTGATTTACCTAATAAAGAAGAGCTAAAGGCAAGTGGTTTTCTTGATAAACGTGCAGCAATTGCAACTATTAGTGACCTAGCAAAAAATGATGTAAATTTACAAAGCAATGATAATTTAGAACAGGAAGATGAAAATAATATTGATGATTTTATTTCAAATAATTAATTAATTTTATTATTAACAATCTAGAGTGTTATCTTTTTCCCATTTAGTCACTGATTTTTTCTTATCAAATCGCCCTTGTTTTTTGAAAGCGTCTAATTCGTTTCTCTTTAATTTTACATAACTATCAATATTTTTTTTTCCAAACGCTTTATTTAGAACTTTACTATTACCTAGCATATTTAATGCTTCAGAAACATTATTTGGTAGCTTAGGTAAATTAGGATATTTCTTATAATCTGTATACATATTACAGAATAAAGGTTCCCCTGGATTTATTTTTTTATCCATACCCTCTAAACCAGCAGCAAGTACGCCAGCCTGTAATAAATATGGATTAGCCGAACCATCCATTAATCTAAGTTCAAATCTTCCTTGTTCAGGAATTCTGATCATATGCGTTCTATTATTTCCTGTATAAGATATGCTGCTAGGAGACCAAGTTGCCCCCGATTTAGTTGGTGGAGCATTTATTCTTCTGTAACTGTTTATTGTTGGATTAAAAAAAGCTGATAAAGGTTGAGCATTCTTCATCACTCCACCTAAAAAGTTATAACCCAATTTGCTAAGACCTAATTTATCTTTTTTATCCTGAAATTGATTTTTTCCATTTCTCCAAACAGAAATATGTGCATGGCAACCATTACCTGTCAAATTATTGAATGGTTTTGGCATAAATGTTGCCCTTAGACCATGTTTTTCAGCTAAATTTTTAACCATAAATTTAAAAAAAACGTGTCTATCTGCAGTTACTAAACAATCTGAATAATCCCAATTCATTTCAAATTGACCATTTGCATCTTCATGGTCATTTTGATAAGGCTTCCATCCCAACTCAATCATACTGTCACATATCTCTTTAATTAAATCATATCTTCTCATTAGTGCTGATTGATCATAACAAGGTTTTGATTGGATATCTCTTTGGTCTGCAATAGATGATCCATCTTCAGAGATTAAAAAAAATTCACATTCTACACCTGACTTCATTTGAAGTTTTTTTTCACTTAATTTTTTTATTTGATTTTTTAACATTACTCTAGGTGATGCATCTACAGCTACACCATCCATATATAAATCTGAAGCTAACCATCCTATTTCTTTATTCCATGGCAGTTGAATTAAACTATTTGGATCAGGTATTGCAAACATATCACTATCTGCTGGCGACATATCTAGCCAAGTAGCAAAACCTGCAAAACCAGCTCCATTCTTTTGCATCTCATTAATTGCTTGTGCTGGTACTAACTTTGATCTTAACACTCCAAATAAATCTACAAAACTTATTAGAAAATATTTAATTTTTTTTGATTTTGCTATTTGAGATAAATTTTTAGGCATTGAATATAATATGAATTAAATTACTAAGTATCAATATTTAATTATCATTTATACCAGGTATCCAAGTAGTCCCAGCCAAAGGTACTCTTGCCATTGCTGCAGCTTCAACTGTTAATGCGCACAAATCTTCAGGCTCTAAATTATGTAGGCTATTTTTTCCACACGCTCTAGCTAGTGTTTGAGCTTCTAACGTCATTACTTTTAAATAATTTGATAGTTTTTTTCCAGCTTTTATTGGATCTAATCTTTTCATTAATTTTGGATCTTGAGTCGAAATACCCGCAGGATCATTTCCTTCATGCCAATCATCATATGCACCAGCAGTAGTTCCCAGTTTATTGTAATCTTTTTCCCATTTAGGATCATTATCTCCAATAGCAATCATTGCTGCGCTGCCAATTGATACTGCATCAGCGCCAAGAGCTAATGCTTTAGCTACATCTGCTCCATTTCTTACACCACCAGATATAATTAATTGAACTTTTCTATGCATATCTAAATCTTGCAGAGCATCAACAGCTGGTCTTATACATCCCAAAGTTGGTTGACCAACATTTTCTATAAACACTTCTTGAGTTGCAGCAGTTCCACCTTGCATGCCATCTAAAACAACTACATCTGCACCAGCTTTAATTGCTAGGGCGGTATCATAATAAGGTCTAGATCCTGCAATTTTTACATAAATTGGCACTTTCCATTTAGTAATTTCTCTTAATTCTAAAATTTTGATTTTTAAATCATCTGGTCCAGTCCAATCTGGATGTCTGCATGCAGAACGTTGATCTACTCCCTTAGGTAACGTTCTCATTTCGGCAACTCGATCACTAATTTTCTGACCCAAAAGCATCCCACCTCCACCAGGCTTCGCACCTTGTCCTATTACTACTTCTATTGCGTCCGCTTTCCTTAAATCATCAGGATTCATTCCATATCTGGACGGTAAAAGTTGGTAAACTAGATGATTTGACTGTCCTCTTTCTTCAGGTGTCATACCTCCATCACCAGTTGTTGTTGATGTACCTGCAATACTAGCCCCACGTCCTAAAGCCTCTTTAGCTGATCCGGATAATGCTCCAAAACTCATTCCTGCAATTGTTATAGGTATTTCAAGTTCTAAGGGTTTTTTTGCGTACCTGGTGCCTAATGTAACATTTGTTGAACATTTCTCTCTATATCCTTCCAAAGGATATCTGGATATAGATGCTCCTAAAAATAAAAGATCATCAAAATGAGGAAGTCTTCTTTTAGATCCTCCTCCTCTTATATCATAAATTCCTGTTGCAGCTGCTCGCCTAATTTCAGAATTTGTGTATTCATCAAAAGTCCAAGACTGTCTTGGAAATGTTTTTTTATTTTTTTTCATATTCAATAACTTGATACATTATCTATTTTAAAATTATAAAGTTTTCTGGCTGAACCATATCTTTTAAAATCTTTAGTTTTTAACTTTTCTAACTTAGCTTTTTTTAAAAGGTTTTCTAATTTTTTTAAATGTTTATTGTCCATTTTTTTTTCTATGCAATCAGCTCCTAAAGATTTAACTTTTCCTTTAATATAAATATCTGTTTCATATAAACTATCACCTAATGCCTCACCTGCATTACCGCAAACAATTAAATTACCTGACTGCGCCATAAAAGCGGACATATGTCCCACAGAACCTTTTACAACAATATCAATTCCTTTCATTGAAATTCCACATCTAGAACTTGCATCTCCATCAATGATTAAAAATCCTCCGTGTGCTGTAGCACCTGCGGATTGAGAAGCATTTCCCTTTACGTGAATTTTTCCAGACATCATATTTTCAGCAACACCCGTTCCTACATTTCCCTCTACAGTGATATTTGCATTTTGATTCATTCCACCACAATAGTATCCCACGTGACCTTTTACAGTTATGTCAATATCGTCAGTTAAACCCACACAAATTGCATGATTTCCCTCTGGATTTAAAATTGTATAATTTTTATTATTTTTTTTTGGATCGATAGATTGCAACGTTTCATTTACTTTTCTAAGTTTCAATTTTTTTAAATCTAATTTCATTAATTACCCCAAGAATATACAATACCTGGTTGAGGCTCAAAAATATTAGCTATATTAACACCAGGTAAATGTGCCATTGCTTGAAACTCTGATGCAATAGCAACATAGTCTTTTGTTTCAGAAATAACAGCAGGTTTGCAAGCAATTTCATCTCTAACTATAGCAAATCCTTTTTTAGTTCCTGTAATAAAAGTATAAAATCCATCTAAGTCACTCAAAGCACTTTCTAACGTCTCTTTTAAATTTTTTTTATTCGACAAATGATTTGAAATATATCCTGCTGCAACCTCAGTATCATTTTCTGACTTAAAATTTATCTTCCTTTTAATTAAATCTCTACGTAAATTATTATGATTTGATAATGATCCATTATGGACTAAGCACTCATCAGACCCTGTCGAGTAGGGGTGAGATCCGTCAGTTGTGATAGCACTTTCTGTAGCCATTCTTGTGTGACCTATAGCATGCGTACCACTAAATTTTTCTAATTTGAATTTCTTTACTACATCTTTTGGATTTCCAATTTGTTTAAATATTTCAATAGATCTACCATATCCAACTAAAGAAATTTCTTTAATCTGATTTAAAATAGACAGTACTTTTTCAGGGTTTTCTTTAGAGCTTAAAATTACGTGATCTGAATTTTTCAAAATTGATTTATATTTAATTTTTTTTGAAATATCTTTCTTAAATTCTTCAAATACTAAATTATTAATACAAATTGAGTATTTAAATTCCTCTTTTTTTTCTTTTTTATAAATTGCAAAACCAGCACTATCAGGTCCTCTAGATTCCATATTTACTAACATTCCAGATAGCATTTTACCTAAATCTTTCTCAAACTTTTTTGATTTTAGATATATTCCAACTATTCCACACATAAAATTAATTAAATTAAAGACAATAAAATCTTTATAGTAAATCTCGTTTACTAATACAATAACGATGATTGCCGCATAGAAAACATACTTTGCTTTCTGTCATATAATTCATTCTATTATACTAGGTGTTTCATTTTCATCATGATTTAAAAGTGTAAATATATCTAATAGTTTCCCAATAAGTGTATCAAATTTCCACCTTTAATTTTTCTTATTTCTTGTAATTTAAACATTTTTATTCCCATTATTTCTTGTTTTTTCTCATTCTTTCCGTATAAGCGTGTGATGACACCAAGTATTTGGCAATTATTAATTGTACTCGTTATAGTCTTACTTCTTTTTGGACGAGGTAAGATACCTCAACTAATGGGTGATATGGCAAAAGGGATCAAATCATTCAAAAGAGGAATGTCAGACGAAGAAAAAAAAGAAGATAAAAATTTAGAGAATAAAAACGACGAAGAAAAGTAAATACTATGTTTACTTTCGGTTGGAGTGAAATTTTCTTAATTGGGATAATAGTAGTAGTAGTAATTGGCCCAAAAGATCTTCCAAAATTTATTAAGCAGGTTGGATCTTTCACAAAATATATTAAAAAAATGTCTTCTGAGTTCAAGTCATCTATAAATGAAATTGCAGAAGAAGAAGATATTAAAGAATTAGCTAAATCTGTTAAAGAAGTTAAGAAAATAAAAGATGGTATTAATATCAAAAAAAATTTTGAAAATGAGATTAAAGAAGTTCAAGAAACAGTAAAAATGACTGAGGATGAATTTTCAAATAAAAAATAATTTGTTGTTTTTGTAATGGCTGAAGAAAAATTTGAAGAAATGTCTCTAATAGGACACCTTACTGAGTTAAGAAAAAGACTATTGTGGAGCTTTTTATATATCTTAATAGTATTTATCATTTGTTTTTATTTTGCTGATGAATTATTTGCATTTCTAGCAAATCCTCTCGTAGAATTATTTGATAAAGACAAAGGTCAAGGTTTTATTTACACTGCTTTACAAGAAGCTTTTTTTACAGAATTAAAAATAGCTTTTTTCTTTGCTTTATTTTTTTCATTCCCTTTAATTGCTATACAAATATGGAGATTTATTGCTCCAGGATTATACAAAAAGGAAAAGAGAGCTTTTTTACCCTACTTAGTCGCAACTCCAATTTTATTTTTTGCAGGTGGCTCGATGGTTTATTATATTATTGCACCATTGGCATGGTCTTTTTTCTTATCTTATCAAAACCTTGGTTCTAACGGAGTTCCTATTCGATTAGAAGCTAAAATGGGGGAATATTTATCCCTTATGATGCGATTTATTTTTGCTTTTGGTTTAGCATTTCAGCTTCCTGTTGTATTATCTTTAATGGCAAGAATAGGGATGGTTACTTATGAATCACTTAAAAAATTTAGAAAATATGCAATTGTATTAGCATTTTTATCGGCTGCATTTTTAACTCCACCTGATCCATTTAGTCAAATAAGTTTAGCCCTGCCAATCATTTTCTTATACGAAGTCTCAATTTATATTGCAAAACTTATTCAAAAAAATAAAGATAAGTAATGCATAATATTAATTTTATCAGAGAAAATCCAACAGAGTTTGATAATTATATGAAACAAAGAGGAGAGCAGTCAATATCTAATAAAATTTTAGAACTAGATAAAGTCAAAAGAGAAACTCAGACTGTTCTTCAGAATCTTTTAGCTGAAAGAAATTCTATTTCTAAGAATATTGGGAAACTTAAAAGTGAAAATAAAGATGCTTCATCAGAAATGAGTAAAGTAGATGAAATTAAAAATAAAATTAATAATTTAAAAGAACTTGAGACAATTAAAGATGAAGAGTTAAAAACTATCCTCTTTAGACTGCCAAATATAGCGGATAAGACTGTACCTATTGGAATTAATGAAGCAGACAATAACAAATATAGAGAATGGGGTGAAAAACCAGGATTTGATTTTAACCCTAAAACACATTTTGAATTAGGGGAAAATTTGGGATTAATGAATTTTGAAACTGCATCTAAATTATCAGGATCCAGATTTGTTTTATTAAAAAATCAACTTTCTAAATTGGAGAGAGCAATTGCAAATTTTATGTTAGATAAGCATACGAATGAAAATGGTTATGTTGAATATAATTTACCTTTTTTGGTAAAAGATTCTGCTCTTTTTGGAACAGGGCAATTACCTAAATTTGGTGAAGATTTATTTACTGCTGGGGAAGATCATTGGTTAATACCAACTGCTGAAGTACCTTTAACAAACATGGTTAGAGAGGAAATACTTAACCAAAATCAATTACCCATGAGAGTAACTTCTTATACCCCCTGTTTTAGATCAGAGGCTGGTGCTGCTGGTAAGGATACTCGCGGTATGTTAAGACAGCATCAATTTACTAAAGTTGAGTTAGTTTCAATAGTAGAGCCGCAGCATTCACAAGATGAATTAGAAAGAATGCTTGAAAGCGCTGAGAGTATTCTTCAAGATTTAAATATTCATTATAGGATTATGACTTTATGTACTGGTGATATGGGTTTTTCAGCATCAAAAACATACGATATTGAAGTGTGGCTTCCAGGTGAAAATACTTATAGAGAAATTTCAAGCTGTTCTAATTGCAATGATTTTCAAGCTAGAAGAATGAATACAAGATATAAATCAGAAAATAAAAATATTTTTGTTCATACACTTAATGGATCTGGGTTAGCAGTAGGAAGAACACTAATTGCTATTCTTGAAAATTATCAAATGAAAGATGGAAATATTAAAATTCCAGAAGTTTTGAAAAAATATTTCAATAATTCTGATACTCTTATCTAGTGCTTGATGTTAGAAAAATAAGATTGATACTCGAGTTACGAGAGTCTGGTATTAGTAATGCCGAAGTCCTCTCTGCAATAGAAAAAATTCCAAGAGAAAAATTTATTAGTGAAGCTTACAGAAATCAAGCTTATGAAAATATAGCTTTACCAATTGAAAATAATCAAACAATTAGTCAACCTTACGTTGTAGCCCGGATGACTGAATTACTTGATGTTAAAAGTAATCACAAGGTGTTAGAAATAGGCACTGGTAGCGGATATCAGTGTGCAGTATTGTCAATCTTGGCAAGGCGTGTATACACGATTGAAAGAATTAAAAATTTACATGATGGTTCTAATAATATTTTTGAGAAATTAAAATTAACTAATATTGTTTCAAAATACGATGATGGTAATAATGGTTGGATTGAACAAATACCTTTTGATAGAATAATATTTACAGCAGCATCAAAAAAAATAAATAATGAAATTTTTTCTCATATTAAAAATGAAGGAATTATTGTTTGTCCTATTGTTAAAAATAACAAGCAAATACTTGTAAAATATATAAAACAAAATAATAAAATTATTTCTGAAGAATATGATGATGTGTTATTTGTTCCAAATCTTCAAGGTGTAGTATAGCTACTTTGAATATTTCGAATTTTATTTGAAGAATAAAAAAAATATAAGATACCAATTATCCAATGAACAAGAGTTAACCCAATAAACATATAGATATAGTTTTCTTCTATAAAATTATTTACAAATAATATTACAATTATAGGCACTAATACAAACCTAAGTATGGCCATATACATTACTATTATTGCTTTTTTTAGCCCTTGGAATGAAGCATTAGAAATAAAGAAGAATGGAAAAGCTGGAAAACCAAGCGCATATATTTTAAGATATATTGATCCATAGTAAATTACTTCTTTATCATCAGTAAATAATCTCATTGAATCTTCTGCGGTTATAAATAAAATTAATCCTGCTATAGTTAATATTATTACTCCAGTAATCATAGCTTTATTGAAAGTTTCTAAAATTCTTTCATAGTTTTTAGCGCCAAAATTCTGCCCCACAATTGCGGTTACTGCTGCACTTAATCCTAACAAGGGTAAGAAAAGCAGTTGCTCATATCTTCCAGCTGAGGAAAAACCTGCAATTGCATCATTACCAAAACGACTTACAAAAAATAATAATATATATGATCCAAGAGCAATCATCATCAATCCTAATGCCGCTGGAATAGCCTGAAATGAAATTTCCTTAATTAAAATTAATTTAGGAATTAAATAATTATTTTTAAAGTTTTCAAAAATCTCTGTTTTATATATTTTATATAGTAAATATAAAAGACCAATTATTTGAGAGAGTATGGTAGCAATTGCTATTCCAGTTATACCCATTGGCGCAAATAATTCAAAATTAATTATTTTTCCTGTAATTAATATTGGATTTAAAATTATATTAAGAAAAAAACTAAAAATTAAAACATTTCTATAACTTTTAGTATCTCCTTGAGCAGATAAACAAGAATTAGATACCATGAGTAAAAGAATTATGACTGATCCTAAATAAATTACGTTCATGTATAATGATGAAAGTTTAAGAGTTTTTGGATCATCATTTATAGATTCTAAAATTATGTTCCCAAAATAAAGTCCAAAAATAGTTATACCTAAGCCTACTAAAATTGTTACGACAAAAGATTGTGAAAATACATGACTTGCTTTTTTAATATTTTTTTCTCCTAAAGAATTAGCAACATTACTTGTTGTAGCTATACTTAGTCCTATTCCAAGTGCAATAATTATAAAATATACAGGAAATGTTTGACCAATAGCTGCTAAAGCTGTTTCAGAGATCATTCTACCTGCAAAAATAGTATCAACTAAAGAATACAGATTATTAAATATAGTTCCAATTGAGGCTGGCAAAGCAATTTTTATAAATAGCTTATAGATATCTTCATCAAGTAAATTAATTTTTTTCATATTTATAAATATCTTAATTTAAACCTAGTACTATTTTCCTCTAGTTTTAAAATATTTTGAATTTCGTGTATTACCTCTTTGAGGTTTTTCATTATAAATCTATTTGAAAAATTTATTAATAATAAACCACTTCCTTGCATTCCAACATTTTCTCCATATTTCATAATAGGAACTTCAACATTGATAATATTACTTATACCTTTTTTTCTAATATTCTGAATAAAGGTATCATTTTCCAA
This sequence comes from uncultured Alphaproteobacteria bacterium, assembly GCA_902610845.1. GTDB lineage: Bacteria > Pseudomonadota > Alphaproteobacteria > HIMB59 > CACPNW01. Next base: position 32,011 of record CACLXJ010000003.1, read on the forward strand.
AATATTTAAAACTGGATACCATATTATGATTTTGGATTTTGAGAATAAATTATCAATATTATTTATTATCTTCTCGACTTTTTCAAAATCATCCTTTATTTCATAAGATGGATCTATAAATACAAAATAATTCTTGTCTTTATTAATTTTATTGAAAATAAAATTAAATCCATCAGCATTTAAAATTTTAGTATTGGTATATTTGTTTAAGTTTTTTTTTAATAATTCATATTCATTATTGTGTAGTTCACAAAAAAATAATTTATCTTTTTCATTAGCTATGGAAGAAATAAATATAGGTGATCCAGGATAAAAATTATTTTTTCCAGTAATTTTAGAAATAGTTGAAAGATAATTTTTAATTAGAATATTATGACCTTTGTATTTTTGTATCTTTTTAATTCCTTCTTTATACTCTTTATTTTTATCCATATACTTTGATATATATTTATAAATTCCATTACCAGAATGAGTATCAATATAACTTATTGATTTATTTACCTTTTTTTCAAGATTATATAAGTAAAGCATTATAATGTGTTTCATAACATCTGCATGATTTCCAGCATGATATCCGTGTTTATAGCTAAGCATAAAAATTAAAAAAAATTGTTGAAATTAATTTCTTATTAGTTATTTAAAGTATTAAATTAATCAATATACAATATTTATATAAGTTAAATAAATTTAATCCCCCAATAATAAATAAGGAGAATAAAATATGCCAAGTGGTAAAATTAAATGGTTTAATCCAACCAAAGGTTATGGATTTATAGAAAATGATGATGGAGGAAAAGATGTTTTTCTTCATGTCTCAGCTTTAGAAGCTGCTGGTATTGATACTTTAGAAGAAGGTATGCCAGTTGAATTTGAAATCGGTGAAAACCGTGGAAAAGAAAACGCTATTAATATTAAGAAAAAATAATATTTAATTGAATTCAAACAAACTTTTAGAATGGATTGGCGTAACAACAGCCATCCTTTATTCCCTACTAGTTGCATTTAACATTGGATTAGAATTTATTGGTTTTTCATTATTATTGCTATCAGCATTATTAATTGGTGTATGGGCCTATAAATTAAAACACAATGGGATATTGTTTTTACAATTCTTCTACGCTGGTGCAGGTATAATAGGAATGTATAGATGGTTTGGATAAAAATATTTTTTTTATTTTTACTTTTACATTTTTCTATCGCATATTCTGCTGAATTAAATGAAGAAGAAGAAATGTACTTTAATTTTGTTGATTTAAATAATGATGGAGTTATCTCCTATGAAGAAATTGAACAATCATTAAATCTACTCTTTCAAATTATAGATCTGAATCAAGATAAAAAAATTTCTCAAAATGAGATAAATGAATTAATAGGTATAATTGAATCTTTTAAATGAGTATTTGGGGAAGAGTTATAGGCGGAGCAGCAGGATTTGCTTTAGGCGGGCCTATAGGAGCTATATTAGGTGTAATGGCTGGTGGTGCTTTTGACAGAAGATCTAAATCAAAATCATCATTTAACTTTAAACGAATAAATAATAATCAAAAACAACAAATTTTTACATTAAGTTTTATTATTTTAGCTGCAAAATTAGCTAAATCAGATGGAATTGTATCAGATGATGAAATTAGGGCATTTAAAGAAAAATTTAAAGTTCCAAAATCTGAAATTCCTAAAGTTGCAAAAATATTCAATGAGGCAAAAAAAGATACGTATGGCTATAAACAAATAGCAAATCAAGTAGGGGATTTATTTTCAGCTAATAAAATTTTATTGGAAGAATTATTAAACAATTTATTTTATATTGCTGCATCTGATGGAAAGATATCTATTAGCGAAATAGATTTTTTAAGATCAATTTCTAAATCGTTTAAGTTTAGTGAAAAAGATTTCCAAAGAATTTTCCAATCAAATTTAAAAAACAGTGAATCTGACCCTTACAAAATATTGGGTGTGAATAGATCGAGCAATGATAATGAGATAAGAAAAAAATGGATAAAATTAAATAAAGAACATCACCCAGATAATTTAATTGCCAAAGGTATGCCGAAAGAATTTATTAAACAATCTAATAAAGAGTTAGCGGCTATTAATATTGCTTATGATAAAATTAAAGAAATTAGAGGAATTTCTTGATACCTAAAGATTTATCTGTCGATAATATTAGTAAAATTTATAAAAAAATTAGACCATTTATTAATCAAACCCCTTTTTTAAAGTGTCCTGATGATATTGATAATTATTTTTCTACAAATTTATTTTTTAAATGTGAATTTTTACAAAAATCTGGTTCATTTAAGGCAAGAGGTGCTATTAATAATATAATTTCTCAAGATCAGAATAAATTTAACAAAGGAATTACAGCAGTTAGTGCTGGAAATCATGCAATTGCTGCTTCATTTGTGGCCAATCAATTTAAATTGAAAAATAAAATTTTCTTATACGAAAGTGCAAATAAATATAGAGTTCAAACTTGTAAAAATTATGGCGCTAACATTATCTTTACAAATCCAAAACAAGCTTTTCTTGATGCTGAAAATGCTAAAAATGAAGGTTACTATTTTATTCACCCTTTTGATGGCCCATTGACTTTACAAGGTAGTGCTACCTTGGGATTAGAAATTGTAGAATATTTACAATCAATTAATACTAAAATTGACAATTTATTAATTTCAGTTGGAGGAGGGGGATTAATAAGTGGTGTTTCATCGTATGTAAAACAATTTTATCCTAAGATTAAAATTATTGGTGTTGAACCTGAAAATGCTAATGGTTTAAATCAAAGTTTAAGAGCTAACCAACCACTAAATAATGTTAATGTAAATAGTATAGCTGACAGCCTATCAGCACCTTTACATATGCAATATTCTTTTGATGTAGCAAAAGAAGTAATTGATGAAATGGTGACTGTTTCTGATGATCAAATGAAAAAATTTATGGTTTTTTGTTATAAAAAATTTAAGTTATTTCTTGAACCCGCGTGTGTTGCTGGACTTGCTGCTTTAAAATATAAAATCAATAATAAGCTTATTGGCGAAAACACAATGGTAATATTGTGTGGCTCAAATATTGATAAAAAAACTTGGTCAGATTTTACCAATTAATCTGGAAAATATAAAATACCACCACTTAATTTTTTTTTCACACCTGTTGTATTTTTATTACTTATTTCTAAATTTTTAAATGATCTCATGCCAATATACGCAAACATTTGAGCTTCTACTAAATCACCATTTATTTTATATTTATCAATAAGTTCAATTTTTTTATTTAGTTTATTCATTAATATTTCTTTGAGTAATTTATTTTTTCTTCCTCCTCCAGTAAGTAAAATTCTTTCAATCTTAAATTTTTTATTTTTTAACAATTCTTTAAATCCAATATAAGTCATGTAGTTAGCAGTCATTAGCGCATCATATTTGTTCAATTTAATTAGCTTATTAAAATAATTTCTAAAATAATTTCTATCTAATGATTTTGGGAACTTTTTCTTAAAGAATCTATCTTTTTTGAATTTTTCGATTAATTTATTATCAACCTTTCCTTTTCTTGCATAATTTCCGTCATTATCAAATTTTTTTTTAAAAAAATAATTGCAAAGATCATCACTTAAGCAATTTGCAGGTCCTATATCCGATGATAATAATGTTCTTGAAACTACAGTTGAAAAATTTGCTATACCTCCAAGGTTTGCTATAATCGCTTTTTCCTTAAATTTTTGTATTAAAAACTTATGATAATATGATCCAATTGGTGCTCCCTGACCGCCATTTTTAATATCATTATCTCTCAAATTACTTATAGTTTTAACTTTAAGTTTTTTTGCAATTTTGTTTCCATTTCCCAATTGTATAGATATTTTATTTGATGGTTCGTGGTAAACAGTCTGTCCACTAATTGATATTAAATCGATATTTTTTTTATTAATTTTTTTTTGTTTCAAAAATAAAATTATTTTTTTTTCTAAAATATCTGTAACGAAATCATCTTTTTTTAAAAAATATTCTTTAATTTTATTATTAGTTTTTGGTTTATTTATTATTAGATTTTTTATTGTATTTTGATAATTTTTATCAAATTTATATGATTTTTCACTTTTAATTTTTACAAAGTCAGTCCCATTTGTATTAATCAAACTGATATCAACGCCATCCATTGATGTGCCTGTCATAACTCCTAAGACATTAAGTTTTGAATTTTTACTCATTTTTAATCAAATTTAATTTTGCACATTTTATTAACAAACATATCAACAAAAAAAGATTATTTACTTTTAAAAATACATTTTTTTATTGATTGATAAATAACAAATAGATAAATTATTTTTAATTATTACACGCAAAGGTAATAATCAATTTAATAAAAGGAAACGATTATTAAATTGTATCGGGAGGAAATGCACGATACACAAAAGGGGCCTAGCTTGCTGGGTCCTTTTTTTTTGTTTTATGGACAAATCTAATAAATAAAGTATCAGACATTTCATAATGATAACAAATTATGAAAGAATTTTAGATATTATTTTAGATGATCTTATCCCATTAACAAAAATTTCAATTAATGAGGGAAATAAAATATTTGGCGGATTTATTGTTAAAAAATCTGACCTAAGTCTTGTTAGTCTAGGTATAAACCAGGAAATCAAAAATCCTTTATTTCATGGAGAAATTTCAACTCTTTTTAATTTATTTGAAAAAAAAGTGTTTAATACAAAAGATTATTACTTCATAAGTACACATCAGCCTTGTTCTATGTGTTTATCAGCTATAACCTGGGCCGGATTTGACAATTTTTACTATTTTTTTTCCTATATCGACACAAAAGAAGGTTTTCATATTCCGCACGATCTTAAAATTTTGAAGGAGGTATTTAAGATCAAAGATGGTAAATACAATATTAATAATGATTATTGGGAGAGTTACTCAATTTTATCGGAAATTAAAAGATTGGGCATTGAGGACTCATTATTAGATAAAATTTATCAGATCAAAGAAGAGTACCAAAAAATGTCAGAAATTTATCAAAAATCAAAAATTGATAATAAAATTCCTCTAAATTAATTGTTAAATTATAAAAATAAGTATACAAATAATTAACGGGAGATACTGAAATTCAGAGCCGAAGGAGCAACGACCCGGAAACTCTCAGGCACAATGGACCGTTAAAAAAAACTCTGGAAAAGAGCATTTAGCTCTACCGAAGGTGAAAAGCTCTCAGGTAAAAAGACAGAGGGGTAGCTTGGAGAATTTATTTGAACCAGTTACCAATAGACATCCCACTGAAAAATTTTCATCAAAATAATGGTGCAAAGATATTGCCATTTGCAGGTTTTAATATGCCTATTAATTATAAAACTGGAATAATTAATGAACACAAAAACGTTAGAAATCATTCAGGTATTTTTGATGTTAGTCATATGGGGCAAATTTTAATTGAAAATAATGAATCTTATTTACATAAATTAGAAAAATATATTCCATTACAATTAAAAAAATTAATTAAAAATAGATCACATTATTCATTTTTGCTCAATAAAGATGGTGGTGTTATCGATGATCTAATTATTTCTAATATTGATATAAAAGATAAGTCATATTTGTATATTGTTTATAATGCATCTCGAAAAAAAGAAGACGAAGAAATATTTATTTCTTGCGCTCCTAATACAGAAAAAATTTATAAAAAAAATTGTTTATTTGCAATCCAAGGGCCTGATTCTATTAATGTTTTAAAAAATATTATTGATATTCCAAATAATATGAATTTTTTTGATATTTTAATAAGTAAATACAATAACAATGAAATAATAGTATGTAGATCAGGTTATACTGGTGAAGATGGTTTTGAACTTTCTATTCCAAATGAAATTGCAGAAAATTTAATTACTCATTTACTTAAAAATGAAAATACAATGCTTTGTGGGTTAGGTTCTAGAGATTCATTAAGACTTGAGGCTGGATTAAGTTTATATGGTCATGAATTAAATGAAAAAATTACACCAATTGAAGCTGGTTTATCATGGGCTTTAGATAAAAAAAGATTAGAAGATGAAAATTTAAATGGAAATAAAGTTTTATCTGATCAATTAAAAAATAAACTATCTAATAAAAAAATAGGTTTAATTTCTACCAGTAAATCAATGCTAAGAGATGGAATGATATTATTCGATAATAATAATGAAATTGGCAAAATTACAAGTGGATGTTTTTCTCCTAATCTAAACAAATCTATAGCTATTGGTTATATAATATCTGAATTCAATACTGATAATCCAATTTTTTGTGAAATTAGAAAAAAATTAGAAGTAGTAAAAATTAATAATCTACCTTTTATAAAAAAAAAATATAAAAAAAATGGGAGCATATATGAGTGAAAAAAAATACACAAAAGATCATGAATGGGTTTCAATTGAAAATGAAATTGCTACAATTGGTATTAGTAATCATGCCCAAGAATCTCTTGGCGATATTGTATTTATTGAATTACCATCAGTTGGAAATTCGGTAAAAGCAAAAGATGAAATATGCGTCGTTGAATCTGTAAAAGCAGCTTCTGATATTTATGCTCCAATAGATGGTGAAATAATTGAAGTTAACAATAATCTAGAAAATGATGCTGCTATTATTAATCAAGATGCAGAAAATGAGGGATGGATTTTTAAAATGAAAATTTCTGATTCAAATCAATATTCTCAACTTATGTCAGAAGATGAGTATCGACAATTTTTGGAACAATAGATGATTGAAATAGATAAATTTGTTAGCAGACATATAGGACCTAGAAATGAAGATATTGGAGAAATGCTTAAATTAATAAATTGCTCTTCATTAGATGAATTAATTGAAAAAACTGTACCTAATCATATCATTTTTAAAGATAAACTTAAATTTAGACCTGGTATGTCTGAGGAGTTTAATAAAATTAATACTCAACTTTTATCTTTAAAAAATAATTTCAAAAAAACTTATATTGGAATGGGTTATTATAATACTATTACCCCTAGCGTTATTTTAAGAAATGTTCTTGAAAATCCAGGATGGTATACTGCTTACACACCTTATCAACCAGAAGTAAGTCAGGGCAGGTTGGAAATGTTAATGAATTTTCAACAAATGATAATTGATTTGACTGGAATGGATATTGCAAATGCATCTTTACTTGATGAAAGTACTGCGGCAGCTGAGGCTATGATGATGGCTTTTAAAATTAAAAAAAGTGCAAAGTTTACTTTTTGTGTTCAAAATAAATGCCATCCACAAACACTATCCGTATTAAAAACTAGAGCTAAGCCTCTAGGTATAAAAATTATATTTGATAATCCAGATAATGATACATTTGGCTGTTTAATTCAAAATCCAGACACATACGGAGAAATTGCAAATCTCAACGATTTAATAAATATAAATAAATCTTACGATGCGTTATCAATCATAGCAGCTGATATAATGAGTTTGGTGGTTATGAAGTCACCAAAAGATTTTGGAGCTGATATAGTTGTTGGGAGTACACAAAGGTTCGGTGTTCCAATGGGTCTAGGAGGTCCTCACGCAGCATATTTTGCAACATTAGATGAATACAAAAGAATGATACCTGGAAGACTAATTGGCGTGTCAGTTGATCGTACTAATAAAAGATCTTACAGAATGGCTCTTCAAACCCGCGAGCAACATATTAGAAGGGAAAAAGCTACAAGTAATATATGTACTGCACAGGCCTTATTAGCAATTATATCTGCTTCATATGCAATATATCATGGTCCAACTAGATTAAAAAATATTACTAATGACATTCACTATAAGTCTAGATATCTAAAAAAATCATTAGAGATATTAAATTTTGAAGTAAAATCTAAAAATTATTTTGATACTTTATTAGTAAAAGACTCAAAATCTAAATACTGGGTAAATAAATCTATAGAAAATGGAATAAATTTTAGATTTGTAAATGACGATCATTTTTCAATTTCCTTAGATGAAACTACATCACTACAAGATGTAGATAATTTAATTAAATTTTTTAATGAAAATGATATTGAAATATATGCTGAAGAGATCGAGGGTAAAATTGAAAATTCAATTTTCAAAAGTGATTTAGAAAGAAAAGACAATATCTTAACTCATCCAGTATTTAATATCTATCATTCTGAAACAGAAATGATGAGATATTTAAAAAAACTAGAAAACAAAGACGTTGCTTTAAATAGATCAATGATACCTCTTGGATCTTGTACTATGAAATTAAATGCTGCATCTGAAATGCTTCCAATTACTTTACCAGGTTTTTCAAATGCGCATCCATTCTTAGAGCCCCATCAACGTGAGGGATATAATGAAATGATGATTGAATTAATATCGATGTTAAAAGATATTACTGGTTTTGATGCAGTTTCACTTCAACCTAATGCTGGAGCACAAGGTGAGTTTGCAGGTTTATTAGCTATACAAAAATATCATGAGAAAAACTCAGATACTAAAAGAAATATTTGCATAATTCCTAAAAGTGCCCATGGAACTAATCCAGCTAGTGCACAGATGTGTGGTATGGATATTTTAATTGTAAACTGTGATGACAAAGGTAATGTAGATCTAACTCACTTAGATAAAAAAATAGAAGAGGCGGGTGATAGACTGTCTGCTTTAATGATTACATATCCATCAACACATGGTGTATTCGAGGAAAGTATTGTTGAGATTTGTAAAAAAATTCATGATGCTGGTGGGCAAGTTTATCTAGATGGCGCTAATTATAATGCAATGGTTGGAGTAGCTAAACCAGGTAAATTTGGACCTGATGTATGCCATATGAATCTCCATAAGACATTCTGCATACCTCATGGAGGAGGTGGGCCTGGAGTTGGGGCTATAGGATTAAAAAAACATTTAGCAGATTTTGCTCCTGGGCATCCTATTTTTAAAAATGAAATAGGTTTAACCAATCAGGAGGCAGTTTCAGCTGCGCCTTGGGGCAGTGCATCTATTTTACCTATTTCGTATTCTTATATTTCTATGATGGGTGACGATGGTTTAAAATTAGCAACTCAAGTAGCAATTTTAAATGCTAATTATATTAAAGAAAGATTAAAAAATTATTACCCTATTTTATATACTGGTAAGAATAATATGGTAGCACACGAATTTATTATTGATATCAGGCCATTTAAACAAGAATTAAATATTTCAGACGAAGATATTGCTAAAAGATTAATCGATTATGGATTTCATGCACCTACAATGTCCTTTCCTGTTCCCGGTACTCTTATGATTGAGCCTACGGAAAGTGAATCAAAAGAGGAACTAGATAGATTTTGCGAAGCAATGATTTCTATTCACAATGAAATCACTATGATTAGAGATGGTAAATTTGATAAAGTAGACAATCCTATAAAAAATGCCCCACATACAATTGAAGAAGTATCTTCTGACAATTGGGATCACAAATATTCACGTAAAGATGCTGCCTACCCACATGCTTATTTAATAAATAATAAATACTGGAGTCCAGTCAGTAGAATTGATAATGTATATGGCGATAGAAATTTATTTTGTGTTTGTCCTCCAATTGATGAATATGAAGAGGTTAAAGCAGGATAATTATTATTTATCAATTATTTAAAATATTAATTTAATAATAACTATGATTTATATTAATCTGATTTTAGTTTTTTTAGTATTGGTCGCAATACATGAGTACGGCCATTATCTAGTTGCCAGATTGTTTAAAGCTGAAGTTACTGATTTCTCAATCGGATTTGGTAAACCAATGTTAAAATTTACAGATAGAAATGGCACTACATGGAAATTATCTCCAATTCCTTTAGGTGGATATGTAAAAATCAAAGGTCTGGATAATATATTTTCTCCAAACCCTACCGATGAACAAGGATCCTTTCAATCCCTTACACTTTTTCAAAAGATATTAGTACTTTTAGCAGGAAGTATTTTTAATATTCTTAGTGCGTGGTTTGCTCTTTTCTGCATATTTTTCTTCTTTGGAATTGTCAGTTTAATGCCAATTATTGGATCAGTTAGCGAAAATTCATCAGCATTTGAAAACGATCTTAGAGAAGGAGATAGAATACTTGAAATAAATAATATTAATATTGAAGAGTTTTCTGATATCCCAAAAGTAATTGCAAACAACCAAAGTATAAATATTTTAATAGAAAGAAATAATCAGATAATTGAAAAAAATTTTGATCTAAAATTTAATGAAGAATTAAATAGGCACATTATTGGAATATCTTCACCTCAAAACCCTATTATTGATAAGTATAATTTAATTGATTCAATTAAAAATTCTTCTTTATTCATACCTACATATTATGCTGCTTCTTTTGCATTTCTTCAACAATCTTACAAAGAAAATACATTAGGAGATCAGTTAGCCGGACCAATAGGGATCGTTAAAAATGCAGATCAAATGATGCTAGATCAAATAAGGGGAGTTCTATTTTTATTTATTATTATTTCTTTGTTTGTAGGTTTATTTAATTTGCTTCCTATTCCTCTTTTAGATGGTGGTCATATAATGTATTTTATCATAAGAAGAATTTTTTCTAATTCACTTCCTGAGTTTGTTACAAGAGTTTATTTGGCTGTGGGGATAACAATAATATCTTTTCTCTTTATAGTTGTGACTTACAACGATATTTTTTATAAATAATAATTAGAGGGAGATAAAATGACAAATTTTGAAAAAGTAAAAGAATTCATGACAACTTTTGGTCAAGAGGTAAAAACGAGTGCTGAATTCCCAGAAAATAAAATTGTAGAATTAAGAAAAAAATTGATTGATGAAGAATTTAATGAATTAAAAGATGCAATCAATGATAATGATATCGTGGAAGTTGCTGATGCATTAACTGATATTTTAGTTGTAACTTATGGTGCAGGCGCTGCTTTTGGCGTAGATCTAGATAAATGTTTTGACGAAGTTCATCGTAGTAACATGAGTAAACTTTCAGAGGAAGGTAAACCAATTTATAATGAATTTGGTAAAGTGATGAAGGGTCCTAATTATTCACCTCCAGATTTGAAAAAAATAATTTAAATATTTTTTAAAGCATCATCTAAGGAATTCTTTAAGTCTTTAATATCTTCAATACCAATTGAAAGTCTAATTAAAGTATCAGAAATTTCTAACTCTTCTCTAATTTTTTTATCAATGGATGCATGTGTCATTATAGCTGGATGTTCTATTAAACTTTCAACTCCGCCCAAACTTTCTGCCAGTGTAAATATTTGAATTGTTTCAAGAAATTTTTTAGCTGAATTAATGTCACCCATTAATTCAATTGATAATATACCACCAAATCCCTTCATTTGTTTTTTTGCAATTTCATAACTTGGGTTATTTTCTAATCCAGGATAAAAAACTTTATTAATTTTAGGATGTTTTAATAAATAATTAGCAATTTCGAGAGCATTATTGTTATGCCTTTCCATTCTTACAGCAAGTGTTTTAATTGATCTAATAAGTAGATAACAATCAAAGGGGCTGGGTACAGCACCAACTGCATTTTGAATATATTTAATTTTATCAGCTAAAATTTTATTATCATTGATAATTAATGCACCTCCAATTATGTCAGAATGCCCACCAAGATATTTAGTTGACGAATGTATTACAACATCAGCTCCGGTATTTAATGGTTGTTGATTGTAAGGTGATGCAAAAGTATTATCACAAACTACAATTATATTATCATCTTTTAAGTTTTCTCTAATTTTCATTATATCTATAATTTTTAGTAGGGGGTTAGAAGGTGTCTCAACCCAAATCATTTTCGTATTTTCTTTTAAATGACCTTGCCAATTATTTTCTTTACTAAGATCAGTATATGTCACTTCCACATCTTGATTTACAGTTTTAATTTTATCAAATATTCTTCTGGTTCCACCGTAAACATCATCGCTACAAATAATTGAATAATTTTTACCTAAAGCATCTGATAATGCAGAAATTGCAGCCATACCTGAGCTAAATGCATAAGCAAATTTTCCATCTTCCAATTCAACTAATAACTTTTCTAAAATATCTCTTGTTGGGTTACCTGTTCTTGCATATTCATAAGTAAAGTCACCAGGAGAATTTTGTTTGAAAGTTGATGAAAGGTGAATAGGGGGCATTACTGCTCCTGTAGTTTTATCAGCACCATGACCTGAATGAATTACTTTAGAATTAAATTTTTTATCTTTAATATTCATTATTACACCCAATCAGCATACGGTAAATTTTTAGAAACTAAGTATTCTTTATTAAACATTTTATCATAATATTTATTTGCATCATCACAAAGTATTGTTACAATTTTTTTACCCTTACCCATTGATTTGGCCAGTTTTACTGCACCGCATATATTTACTCCAGAACTTAATCCAAGAAATAATCCATCTGTTTTCATAATTTTAAATAACATTTCCATACATTCTTGATCAGAAACAAAAAATGATTTGTCTACAACGCAATTTTCTAAATTTTTTGTTACTCTAGCTTGTCCGATACCTTCTGTAATAGATTCTTCCCCCTTTTTTTCTGGCTTACCATTAGTAAAATAATTAAACATTGATGATCCTTGTGAATCTGTGCAAGCAATAATAATTTCTTTATTTTTTGATTTTAGCCCAACACTAACACCAGTTAATGTCCCTCCAGTTCCAATTGCACATGTGAAACCATCTATTTTACCCTCTGTTTGTTTAAAGATTTCTGCAGATGTTGATTTTTCATGAAATTTGTAGTTTGCTAAATTTTCAAACTGACCAGCCCAAAAAGCTTTCTTACCTGTTTGTTTTTCAATATCTTTAGCTAATTGCTGTGACACTTTTTGATAGTTACCAGGATCAGAATATGGTTTTGCCTCAACTAAATGAAGTTTTGCTCCCATATTTTTTAGTATATCCCTTTTAGATTGTACTGTTATGTTGGGCATTACGATTTCTAGATTATAATTTTTTGCATTACAGACTAACGCTAAACCTATTCCTGTGTTTCCAAAAGTCCCCTCAACAACAGTTCCACCAGGTTCCAACAATTTTTTTTGTTCAGCATCCTCGATAATACCAAGTGCAGTTCTATCTTTGACTGAACCAGCTGGATTCATAAATTCAGCTTTACCGTATATTTCACAATCTGAAATCTCTGAGGGGTATTTTAATTTTATTAAGGGAGTGTTACCAATTAATTGAGTAACATTATTTGTTAACATCAATATCTCTTACACCATATGGATTAAATGAAGTATCTTTATTAATATTAATATTTTTAACTGGATTGCCTACCATTGTTGCATATGAAGGAACATCCTTTAATACAACTGTATTAGCTCCAACTCTCGCACAACTTCCAATATTAATTGGACCAAGAATACTTGCCCCACATCCTATAATTACATTGTCTTCGATTGTCGGATGTCTTTTTGTATCTCTTTGATCATTGGAATTTTCTGCTGGACTAATTCCCCCAAGTGTAACACCATGGTACAAAGTAACATTATCTCCAATTACACTAGTTTCTCCAATTACAGTTCCCATACCGTGATCTATAAATAAGTTTTTACCTATTTTAGCTGCAGGATGAATTTCAATTCCTGTTAAAAAACGACTAAATTGAGAAATTATTCTTGCTAGAGTATAAAGATTTAAATTCCAAAGATTATTTGCTATTCTATGAAAAAAAACAGATTTCACTCCTGGGTACGTAAGTAGCACACTTAGTTTACTTTTTGCAGCTGGATCTCTTTGTATTATTGAATCTAAATAATCAGTCATTTCGTAATGCTATTTAGTGATTATTGCATTTTTTTCAATGTAACGAGCATTTCTCTTTAAAAATTATGATTTTAATTATGTCAATTATTGATAGTTTATATAGATAAAAGATAATCAATATATGATTTGTTAATTTGATGATTAAAATAAATAAGATCAAAATTCATTTATTTAAGTATAAGAATAAAAATCCAGTTTTATCATCATTTGGTAGGATGACTTTTAGATCATCTTTAATAATTGAATTGATTGATCAAAATGACAATAGTGGATTTGGAGAAATATGGTGTAACTTCCCAAATTATGCTGGCAGATATAGATTTGAAATATTTAAGGATTATTTTGCAAATTTACTTAAAAATTTTGCTTTTGAAAAGCCGAGTGATCCTTATAATTTTTTTTATGAAAAATTTAATTCAATAAAAATTCAAAGTGGCGATTATGGAGCTTTTAGTAATATTATTTCAGGAATAGATTGTGCTTGTTGGGATTTATTTTCTAAAAATAAAAAAACACCTTTAAATAAATTAATTAATAGTAATTCATCAGATAGGATTCAAGTTTATGCCAGTGGTATTAATAGAGACGAGCACAAAGAAAGAATAAATGAGGCAAGAAATTTAGGAATTAAAAAATTTAAAATTAAAATTGGATATGATTTAAAAGATGATATTTTAAGTTTAGTATCAATTGAAAAAATTTTAAAAGATACTGAAGATTATATGATTGATGTAAATCAAGCATGGAAAATAGATAAAGTTAGCTCAAATATTAAAGCATTAAATCAGTTCAGATATTATTGGTTAGAAGAGCCAATTAGTGCTGATAATTCTTTAAAAGAAATTATTAATTTAATAAACAATCATAAAAATTTGGCTTTTGGTGAAAATATTACTCAAATAAACAACTTTGTTAAATTAAATGATACCTCAATTAAATTTCTACAACCTGATATTGCTAGGTATGGAGGTATTTCACAGATAATAAGTTTAAAAGATAAAATAGTTACTGATAAATTATATCTACATTATTTAGGTGGTGCTGTCGGTTTGATTACTTCAGCACATTTAATGTCTGCAATTAATCAAAGTGGATGTTTAGAATATGATATTAACGAAAATGCACTCAGAACTGATATTTTGAATCCTACTATAAAAATAAAAGATGGTTATTTATTATTAAATTCATCAATAGGTATCGGATTTAACCTTTCTGAAATGTCAAAAAATTATTTAGATCAATTTTATGAATTATAAAATTAAAGTATACTATGAAGATACTGATGCATCAGGCAGAGTTTATCATTCAAATTATTTAAAATATTTAGAAAGAGGTAGATCAGAATTCTTATATAAATTAGGTTATAATCATCAAAACTTGCTTCAATCACTAAATTTTTACTTTGTAGTTAAACATATCGATATAGCTTATAAATTACCTGCATATTTTGAAGATATGTTAAATGTTGAAACAAAAATTCATATAATATCAAAAGTAAAAATAATTTTTCATCAGTCTATATTTAGAGAAAAAGATTTATTAATTGATTCGAAGATTTTAATTACTCCTGTTAATGAAAATGGTAAAATTGTAAAAATGTCTATTGAAATGCTTGAAAAATTACAATTAGCTAAAATCTAAATAAATTTATATTTTTTTATAAGCCTACAAATGATAAATAAAAAATATGGGAATTATAACTGACGTAATATTACCTCTTTCACTAGCTTTCATTATGTTTTCATTGGGTTTGGGATTAAATCTCAGTGATTTTACTAGAGTTTTTTTTAAACCAAGAGATTTTCTTACCGGATTATTTTTTCAAATTATTGTTCTTCCAATAGTTGCATTAATAATTGTTATGTTCTGGCCCTTATCTCCCGAGCTAGCTATTGGAGTGATGATTCTTGCAGCTGCACCTGGTGGTGTAACTAGCAATGTTTTAACATCATTTGCAAAAGGAAATATTGCTCTTTCAATATCTTTAACTGCAATAAACAGTATTTTATGCGTAGTTACGGTTCCATTAATATTAATGATATCATTAAGTGTTCTTAACATGGGTAGTATTAATGAGGGGCAGTCATTATTTAGTGTTGCGTCACAAATGTTTTTAATTGTTACAATACCAGTTATTGTTGGTGTTCTATTAAGTGGGGTATTATCTTCAATTGAAAAAATAGCAAAAAATATATCGATAATTTTATTTATCTTAGTTCTTATTGGAGCAATATTATCTCAAAGAGACAATGTTATTTCTTACTTTGCGCAAGCAGGTTTGGTTATGTTATTTTTAAACATTATAATGATAATTATTGTTTATTTATTATCTAATACTTTAAAATCATCAAAAGAAACATTCAGGTGTTGGTTGATGGAAGTTGGGTTACAAAATGGAACTTTAGCAATTGTTGTAGCCAATACTTTCTTTGCAAGTACGGTTTATTTAATACCTGCAGCAATTTATAGTTTAATAATGTACGCTACTGCTCTTCCTTTAATATATTTTTTAAGAAGAAATTAAGATTGGAAAAGTTTCACTATCTAAAACTTCATCATTTTTTAGATTAATATTTGGAAATGGGGGGGACATTTCACCTTTCCTTTTAATATATCTTGCGTCATCACCAGTAAATCTTACTGAAAAAGCTCTTCTTCTATTTTTTG
The DNA here is from genome assembly GCA_902610845.1 of uncultured Alphaproteobacteria bacterium. Lineage (GTDB taxonomy): Bacteria > Pseudomonadota > Alphaproteobacteria > HIMB59 > CACPNW01. The sequence goes on from CACLXJ010000003.1 coordinate 48,447, forward strand.
AATTATTGCCATAAGCAGCATGAATTGTTGCATAATTGAATGCTATTGCATCACCTACATCACATTTATATGAAATTATTTGATAACTGTCTCTATTAATTTCAATATCTGGGATTTTTTCGAATTCTTCATCTTTATGAACGTAATCATGTCCTTTAAACTTAGTAGGTAAAAATGTTTTATTCCATTTATGTGACCCTTCTATGAATTCCATTGATGAATTAATATCAATTTTATCAAGTGGTATCCAAATACTGACATTATCTTTACCCTGAACACAATAATAACCTTGATCCTGATGCCATGGTGTTCTTTTCTTTGATCCTATTTCTTTTATTAAAACATGTTCGTGAAATAGATTTACTTTTTTAGATTGCATTAATAACCCAGCAATTTTAGCAATATTAGAATTAAAAATAAAATTTTTATATTCTTTTATTCTTTGCCAATTACAATAATCATCATAGAAAATATCTTTCCCATTAATTTCTTCATATACACATTTATATTTACTAGGATTTGCAAAATTACACTCAATTCCTTTTTTAAGTTCATCAATCCATTCTAAATCTATAAATTGTTTAAGTAACACAACTCCATTTTCTTGAAATTCATTAATTATATTTCTATCAATCATTTAATCTTTAATTCTATATCCTTTTGAAAATGTATATGTAACAAATATTATACAACCAATTAAAATTGTTAGGATAGTTAATGTGCTCGTAAAAAGTGAAACATCAGAGACTTCATAAAAACTATACCTAAAACCACTTATCAAATACAATACTGGATTAAGTAATGAAATTTTCTGCCAAAACTCTGGAAGCATATTTATAGAGTAAAAACTTCCTCCTAAGAAAACTAATGGTGTAATTACTAGAATTGGGATAATCTGTAATCCCTCAAAACCCTCAGCGTACATTCCTATTATAAAACCAAATAGAGCAAAAGTTATGGATGTTAGAATTAAAAAAAATATCATAAGAAGAGGGTGATCTATTCTCACATCTACAAACAAATTGGCCGTTAGAATTATAACACATCCTATTATTAAAGATTTGGATGCTGCAGCTCCCACAAAACCAAGCACTATCTCAAATGATGATAATGGTGCAGCAAGTATTTCATAGATGGTATTTGTAAATCTTGGAAAATAGAAGGCAAAAGATGCATTTGAAATTGATTGGGTTAAGATAGTTAACATAATCATTCCAGGTACAATATAAGAACCATAATTTATTCCATCTATCTCTGTAATTCTTGATCCAATTGCTGAACCAAAAACTACAAAGTAAAGAGAAGTTGTAATTATTGGTGAGGCAAGACTTTGAAATAAGGTTCTTCTAAACCTTTCCATTTCATGAATATATATTGCTTTAATTCCGTACCAATTCATTATTATTTTCTTTAATTAGTTTAATAAATATTTCTTCCAGTGAACTTTGCTCAGTATTGATATCTTTTATTTCATAACCATCTTTTTTTACATCATTTAAAAGTTCAGTAATATCAGTTGTGTTTGAATTTAAATTATAGGTATGTGAAATAATTTTATTTGTTTGATCTAAAGTAAAATTATATTTTGATAAATTACCATTTATTTTTTCAATAGGATCAACTAATTCAATTTTAATTGTTTTTTCTCCAAGTTTTTTAATTAATTTATCTTTGTCATCCACTAAAATTATTTTTCCATCGTTAATAACTGCCACTCTATCACTTAACTCTTCAGCTTCTTCAATATAGTGTGTTGTTAAAATAATTGTTACTCCATCTTCATTTAATTTTTTAACAACATCCCACATATCTTTTCGTAATTCCACATCTACACTAGCTGTTGGTTCGTCTAAAAATAATAATTTAGGTTGGTGAGATAATGCTTTAGCTATTAGGACTCTTCTTTTCATTCCACCTGATAGTTCTTTAATTTTACTATCTTTTTTGTCCCATAAGGATAGTTGTTTTAAAAGTTTCTCTATATAATTGTGATCAGGTTTCTTACCAAAAAGACCTCTTGAGTAATTAACATTGTTCCAGACGGTTTCAAAAGATTCAAGATTTAATTCTTGAGGAACAATACCTGTCAATTTTCTAGTAGTTCGATAATTTTTAATAATATCCATGTTATTTATTTTTATAGTTCCTGTATTGAAATTTACTATTCCACAAATTGAATTTATCAGTGTTGATTTTCCTGCACCATTTGGTCCAAGTAAAGCAAATATTTCTCCTTCTTTAATATTGAGATTTACATTTTCTAATGCTTTAACTGAATTTTTGTAAAATTTAGTTACATTATTTATCTCAAGTATATTTTTCATAATTTAAATTTTTGTAATAAGGTTCGGAATATTTTGTTTAAATTTGAAATAACCTTTTTTTGAAAAAATCCAACTACTAACATCGTATTTTCTATTAAAAATTATAAAATTAATAGACGGGTATTTTGTAATTATTTTTTTATAAATTTTTTTCCAATTTCCCTTAGTAATATAGGGTAAATATATTTCTTGAATTTTAAAATTTTTTATCCATTTATCTAAATTTTCAAAATAACTTTCAAATTCAATATCAATTTTAGTATTTTTATAAAAATCATCATCATTAAAACATGAAATACAAATACTTCTTATATGTTTTATTATTTTTTCGGAATAATTGTGATCATTATAATCTTCAAGTGGTAAACCTGTAAAGACATTCACTTTTTTATGATTTAAATCTTTTAGAATATTTAACTCATCAGTTGGTATTAAAATATATTTTATCTCTTCTAAATTATAATCAGAATTCAAATGTAGTTCCCTTACATTATAAATTTTTTCTTCAACTAATGGATTTACATTCTCATTTAAAATTTCATTACTAGATATTTTAATATTACTATATTTCTCTATATTACTTTTTCTTGCTAAATAATTTTTCCCTTTAGTGTGTATACCAGCAACCCATCTCCATGATAAAGTATTAGAAGCTGGATCACCATCCAATAAATGTTGCATAAAAAAATCAGCTCCAAGTTGCCAGGGTAAATTAAGAGTAAAAACCCAAATTGAGGAAAACCACATTCTTACATGGTTATGTAAGTATCCATTCTCTTTAAGATTATTTACCCAATTATTAAAAAATGAGAGATTTGTATTTCCAGAAATTGCATTTAAATAAAATTTTTTATTACCAAATTTTTCAATTAATTTATTTCTATCTTCTAAATAATCAGAATAAACCGATGGCCTATGTTCAAGCCAACCTTTCCAATACGTTCTCCAATAAATTTCTTGGATAAATTTTTCACAATCTCTAAGTTCATATTTTTCTAAGACTTTTTTAATAACTTGTTCTTCGGAAATTAGTCTATATCTTATGAAGGGAGATAATAATGATGTAGTTTTATTATTATTTCTATCTTCGCTAAAATTTCTATTTTTTTCATAATATTTTCCTGTTTTGGGTAAATAGGATAAGAGTTGCTTCTCAGCAAAGCTGATATTTGATTCAAACATAATGGAATTATTTAATCGTCAGATAATTTCTTAGAACGTCTATTGAGTATATCCATATGACGAACTCTTAAAACCACAATTGCAATTGCTATAATCAAAATTGCTACAGACTCATATACATAAGCTGAGGGATCAACATCTTTTCTCTGCATAATTATCATTCTTGCAAGAGCTGTCATTGCTATAAACAGTGGATAGCTCATTCTTATTACTTTTGAAATCCAATATTCTTTAATCATTCCAATTATTTCTATGTAAATAAATAATAAAAGAATATCTGCTAGTGTAACTCTATAAACGAGAAACATACCTTGTATTTCCATTCCAATAGCAATTATTGTACAAACGATTAGAACTGAAAGGACAATTTTCTCTAATAATTCAAAATAAGTATTCATTTATATTCTTTCTATTTTATTTAGCTGATTCTTGTTTTTGTAAAATAGAATTAGTGCAAAAACTTCATATAAAAACCACGAAACGTGATAAATTATAGGTTTTCTTATTATTTGAGCCAAAAAACTGTATCTTGGAATTTCTGACCACATTTCAATAAATGCGTCAACACCACTATAAACTTTATTATCTTTGATAGTATGTAAGCGTCTCAGCAATTCTTTAGCATTTTTATTAGTATCTTTTTTTGATTTTTTCTCTGTACTAATATCAATCCATTCAAGACTATTTTCTTGTTTTTTGTAATGGTTTATCTCAAATCTACAAATGCTGCATGAATTATTAAAATAAACTTTAGTTGCCATAAAAGAAAAATAATTTAAATAAATTGAAATTCAATATCCTCTAATTGCTCAAATCGAGCTTTTATATGATTACCAGAGTAAATTTTTGATGGTTTTGTACATGAACCAGAAGAAATAAATTGACCTTTAAGTAATGTCTCACCTTTTTTTGCCAGATTATTAATTAACCATAAAGCAGCATTTAAAGGATTATTTAAAACATTTTTAGTATTTCCTGAGTCCATTATTTTGTTATCTATATATAAAGTAACTTCAAGATCATTGAGATTGACATCGTTAATATTATATATTTTTTCATTACGTAACCAAAATTCAGATGCTCCATTTGTCGAGATAACATTTCTTGCGCCAATTTCCGGTAAAGGTTTTGCAAATCTAAAATCGTTAATTTCAATTGAGCATACTAATCCATCTAATAATAATTCTATATCGTCTATAGAGTAGGGTGCCTTTGAGATATCTATATCTTCTTTAATTCTAAAACTTATCTCTGGTTCAGCATATGGTTCAAAAAAATTTTTAGCATTTAACTTGTTTGCATTAACTAAACAGTATCTGCTGTATAAATTTCCATAAAAAGGTTCGCTCATATTTAAAACTTGTTGTGCTGTTAGAGATGTGGCGCCAATTTTTTTTCCAATACAAATATTATTTTTCAGTTCTAAGTATCTAAGTTTTAAATTATCTTGAATTGCATAAGCTTCATCAATTGTTTTAGGTTCTAGATTTTTTAAAGAACTTAAGCCAGTTTTATTTAATCTATGTTCAAATAAAATTTTTGAAGCTTCTTGAATATCTTCTTTATTCATACTTTAATTGCGTAATTATTAATTTCTTCATATATGTCTAAACATTGTTTATAAATATTTTCATAAGTTTTAGGTACAATATATTCTTTAGTATTTTTGGTGTTAAAAGTAGTAGAGGAAATTACATCTTGATACCAAACTTTAGACCAAATGCCATCGGTATCTCTATAACCTTTTGGCCAATTAAGCATGTTTTGGTCAAAATCTAAATTTAATTTTTGACACAAAATTTTTAAATACTTTTCAGGATTTTCTAATAAATAATCAGAGTTTATTATTATAGGATCTTTTGAATTTAATTTTTTAAAAATTTCATAAAGTTTTTTAAAACCTACATCTTGAATTGATTGTAAAGTATTTTTTTTTAAATACGAGACAATTACTTTAGCAGGATCACGGATCAAAAAGCAATTTATACCTTTATCGATCCAATCTAAACGTGTTTCATCTAAAATATGATGAGTCATATGTTTTTGGTAAAATATTTGATAATTATCATCATCTTTAGTAATTAATTTAATTACCTCATCTTCATTGGTGTGATAGTGATTTATAATTTCATCTCTCATTGGATGATTTAAGTTAGTTCTTTTTAAATAATATGCATAAAAAGGTTCATCGTAAACTTTTGTGTCCTTTCTATTTTCAAAGGATCGCATCAATGCAGTACTAATATTTCTAGGTCCAGACCAAACAAATAAATTAATCATTTAAAATAAGTTATTATAAAAATTAGTTAATTCTTTAGTAATAGGATTTTTCTTTAATGAGTATTTTTTCTTATTTATCTGATTTACCGGAACAATTCCTGCAAAAGATCCAGTACAAAATGCTTCATCTGCATTTAATACTTCGTTTAATTTAAAATTCCTTTCTTTTACTTTTATTTTATTTTTTTTACATAGATCTATAATTTTCTGTCTTGTAATTCCTGTAACACAATATTTCCCTGTTGAGGTAAAAACAGTATTGTTTTTTACAAAGAAGAAATGCGTACTATTATTTGTTGCGACATTTCCGTTAATATCAAACATTAGTGCTTCATCAGCATTTTTTTTATTAGCTTCAATACATGCAAGTATACAATTTAATTTACTAAGAGAATTTATTTGTGGATTTTGAACATTAATTGGCCCCCTAATAGTTTTTACTGTAACCAATTTTAATCCTTTCTTATATGCTTTAATATCTGGTTTTTTATATTCAGGGATTATGATTATGGTTGGTTTGGATATTGTAACTTTAGGTGATTGATAAGGTGTAGATTTAATGCCTCTAGAAACAATTATTCTTAAATGAACATCTGTTTTCATTTTATTTATTTGGATAGTTTTTATTAGTGCTTCTGAAAGTTTTTTACGGGTTAAATGTATTTTTAAGTCAATAAGCTTTGCATCTTTGTATAGCCTATCTAGATGTTCTTTTAGAAAAATGAAATTATCATTATGATATCTTAATGAATCCCAGATACCATCCCCAAGCATTGTTGAGGAATCAAAAACTGATATTTTGGCATCTTTTCTTTTATAAAATTTTCCGTTTATATAAATTTTAATATTTTTATTTCTTTTATCATCTACAAAATCATGACTTGAAACCATAATTATTTTTATCTTAATAGCAAATATTGTCTACTTATTAATTTTATTAACTTTTATTGCAAATCAAAGTGTGACATGTGATCAAATTAATATAACCAATTAGAAATTATCTTTTGTAATGTTTAATAAAAATTTTATTGTTATTTGTATATCTTCTACAATTGCAGCTTTTCCACCTATGGCTGTAGTTTTATTAGGTGGAATAATTACATCCCAGATAATGATGAAAGATTCATTAGCAACAGTGCCAATGACATTAATGATTATAGGTATAGCAATAAGTGCACCTATTGCTTCAAGGTTTATGAGCATCTGGGGGAGACAGAAAGGATTTTTATTTTCATCTCTTTTAAGTTGCTTAGCTCTAATTATTTGTTCAATTGCAATTTATTTGGAAAATTTTTTTATTTTTGCATTAGGTAATTTTTTAATTGGTAGCTCACAAGCTTTTATTCATCAGTATCGATTTGCTGCATCGGAGTCAGTTGCCAAAGAACTTATTCCAAGATCTATCTCAATTATATTATTATTGGGTATAATCTCTGCATTACTTTCTTCTAATTTTGCAGAATATTTTAAAGATTTTTTTCCAAGTAATTTATTTCTTGGTAGTTATATTTTCTTATCTTTTACAGCAATCATTCCTTTCTTTGTTCTTCTTTTTTATGAGGAAACAAAAACTTCTAATAATCAAAGTAAATTTGAAATTGAAACTATTTTCAAACTTTTAAAAAATATTAAAATTATACAATCAATTGTAAGCGCCGGTCTTGGTTATTTTACAATGGCTATAATTATGACTGCTACTCCTTTACATATGCATCTTGTTAATAAATTTACTTTATTTGAAACGAGTATCGTAATTCAACTTCACGTTATTGGTATGTTTTTACCCTCTCTATTTTCTGGAGATTTAATTAAAAAGTTTGGAAATACCAATATTATATATGCAGGAGTAGTTATTTTGTTTTTAAGTATATTAACTAATACATTCTTTGATTTTTATTATTCTTATATGCTAGGTTTAATATTACTTGGTGTTGGCTGGAATTTTTTATTTGTCTCAGGCTCAAGTTTGTTGGTTGTTTCTTACGAAGAAAAGGATAAATTTACAGCACAAGGTTTAAATGATTTTATTGTTTTTTCTACTCAAGGTGTAGGATCATTATCTGCCGGTTTTCTATTATATTTTTCAAATTGGACTGTTATAAATCTTTTATGTGTTCCACTTTTAATTATTGTTTTAATAGTTTCTTTTTTTGCATCAAGAAATAATTAAATTTGATAATTCACTTTTAAATAATAATTTTTTCACTATAGTTATTTTCATGAGCAATGTGGGATTTATAGGTGTAGGCTATATGGGCTATGGTATGGCAAAAAACTTATTAAAAAAACATAATGTATTTATATTTGCTCATAAAAATAGAAAACCTATAAACAAATTAAAAAAAATTGGGGCAAAAGAATTAAAGTCATATAATAAAATAAAAAAACAAAAACTTGATTGTTTAATGATATGTGTAACAAACACACCTGTTGCTATAAATGTTGCAAACAAAATTAAAGAACAACTTGAAACTAAAACACTTGTAATAGATTTAACAACACATAATAAAAATGGTGCTTTTAAAATGGACAAAATTTTTAAATCAAAAAAAATAAGTTATAATTTTTGTGGAGTTATGGGTGGCCCAGTTCAAAGTGAACAGGGTATATTAGGTGGTATTTATGGTGGTAAAAAAAATAATTTTTTAAAATGTAAAAAATACCTTAATTCTTTTTGTAAGTCAGTTTTTAATTTTGGAGATGTGTCAAAGGCATCTTCTGCAAAATTATTATCTAACTTTTTATCATTAATGACTACCACTAGTGTCATTGAATTTTTTAAGTCTGCTAAAAAATTAGACATTAATATTAAGCTCTTATGTGACGTTGCTAGATTGGGTTCTGGAAATTCAGGAGCTTTAGATAGAATTGCAGATAAAGCTATAAAAGGTAATTACAAAGGGTATGTTTTTTCTGTAGATAATACATACAAAGATTTGAATTATATTAATGACCTTGTTTCAGATTTACCGAATGCTAACAAACTCTCAAAAATGGCAAAATCATTTTACAAACAAGCTTCAAAAAAAGGATATGGCAATTTACTTGTTAGCGAACTTATTGATAAGGAAAAATATTAATAAATGGATAAGCTAGTTCCAATTATTTATATGATTGGGGTGCTCTTATTAGTTCTACCTTCTTTCTTAAGCTCTAATAGTAATTTCAAAAGTTTTTTTACTAACTTATCTATTTGGGTAGCTATTGTATTAGTTGTTTTATCTTTCTATTTTGCTTACAATTATTTTTTCTAAAATATTAAAAAAATATTAATTCATTTAATTGTAGACTTAGCTCAAACAAATATTTATACGAATTTTCCATGTCGATTCAAGTTGTTTCAAAATCAAGAAGATTGAGAAGTACAATATATTCTTCTCGTATTGAGAAACAGGGGGTTAAGTCGTATACAATTTATAATCATATGCTTCTACCTGCGAGTTTTGGGGATACTTTAGAAGATTCCTATAATCACCTTAAAGAACATGTACAGGTTTGGGATGTTGCTGCTGAAAGACAGATAGAAATCAAAGGTAAGGATGCATACCAACTTGTACAATTAATGACATGTAGAGACCTTAGTAAGGCTAAAGCAGGTAAATGTTATTACTCCCCTATAATCGATGAAAATGGAGGGATGATAAATGATCCTGTAATACTTAAGTTTGATGATGAAAGATGGTGGATATCAATTGCTGATTCAGATCTTATGTTATTTGCCAAAGGTCTTGCAATAGGAAAAAAATTTGATGTTTCTATTTCAGAACCTGATGTAAATATTATGGCTGTACAAGGTCCTAAGGCTTTTAATTTATTAGAGAAAATTTTTGGAAATGAAATTTTAGATTTAAAATTTTATAATTTTAAATATTTTAATTTTAAAAATTCTAAACATTTAATCGCTCGTTCTGGTTGGTCTAAACAAGGTGGCGTTGAAATTTATGTTGAAGACACAAAGTCAGGCTTAGAATTATATGATTTGTTATTTGAAGAGGGAAAAGAATTTAATGTAAAACCTGGATGCCCTCATTTAATTGAAAGAATAGAAGGTGCATTATTATCATATGGAAATGATATGGATATTAATGATAATCCTCTAGAATGTGGATTAGATAAATTTGTTAATCTTGATAATGATTTAAATTTCTTGGGTAAAGAAAAATTAATTAAAATTAAAGAGACGGGAATAGAAAAAAAAATTATGGGAGTAAAAATTAATTTAGATAAAATAAATCTAAGATCTACTATTGATTTAAAAATAGATGGTAAGAAAATAGGTGAAGTTAGATCTGCTGTTTATTCACCAAAATTCAAAAAAGTCATTGGTATTGCTATGATAAATAAGCCATACTTTTTATCTAATCACAAATTTGATATCGTTGTAAACGATAAAGAATGTACTGGAGAAATTTGCGATTTACCATTTATATAAATAATTTTTATGACTAATAATACTAAAGCTATAATATTAGCATTAGTAGCTTCTGTTTCTGGAGTTACGATGAATGTATTGTTAAAAATTTCACTTGATGATGTAAATGTTTATACAGCAGGTTTTTTAAGATTTTTTTTTGGATTTATTTTAATTTCTCCTTTTATTTTTTATTATCAATTTCAAAACTTTAAAACTCCAAATTTGAAAATACATTTAACAAGAGGGATTTTAAATATTCCTATGATGCTACTAGGATTTTCTGCTTTAAAATTTATCCCTTTAGAGCAGATTAAAGCGATTACATTTGTAAGTCCAATTATCGTAGTTATACTCAGTGTAATTTTTCTAAAAGAAAAAATTTATCTAATTCGTATAGTGGCATTAATAATTGGATTAATTGGTGTGCTTGTAATTTTAAGGCCTGGTATAGTAAGCATAAATGTAGGTGCATATATGGTTTTGTGCTCTTGTTCAATATGGTCAGTAGTAGTTATAATTACAAAATTTGCCGCAAGAGTAGACAGTCCTTTTACAATTCTTTCTTATCAATACACTATTGTAACATTACTATCTTTTCCAATAGCACTTTACTTTTGGCAATCACCATCGATAGATACTATTTATTATTTAATCTGTGCAGGTATAGCTGGAACAATTGTTCATTTATGTATTAATACAGCTTATAAACTTACAGACTTATCTGTCCTTCAGCCTGTTAACTTTTCAAGATTATTAATTGCTTCTTTATTTGGGTTTCTAATTTTTGATGAAATTCCTGATATTTGGACAATAATTGGTGGTTTAATTATTTTTTCTTCAATATTAATTATAACATACAGAGAAAATTATTTAAAAAAAGATATCGCAAAGCATTCTATTCCTATTAAGCTTTAATTTGTTTAATGAATAATAATATTAAAGCAATTTTGTTGACTGCTTCAGCTTCTTTCTTTGCAGTATTAATGGAAGGGTTAATTAGAGCAGCTCAATATGACTCTAATGTTTATACTATTGGTTTCTTAAGATTTTTTTTTGGTTTTATAATTATTTTTCCATACTTACTAAAAAATAATTTTGTAAATTATAAAACTAAAAATCTAAAATTCTATCTTCTTCGTGGATTATTTAATATCCCTGTTATGATTTTAGGATTTGGTGCTCTTATTTATGTTCCACTTGAACAGTTTAAGGCAATGAATTTTCTAAGCCCTATACTTGTAGTTTTACTAAGTTTTTTAATTTTTAGAGAAAAAATTTACAACTATCGTATCTTAGCTTTAGTTATAGGATTTATAGGTACATTGATAATTATAAGACCAGGTATTGTTCAGTTTAATGTAGGAACAGTAATGGTTTTAGTTTCTCTTGTATTCTGGTCTTTTATAATAATTTTATCAAAATTTGTTTCAAAAGATGATTCTCCAATTACAATGGTAACTTACCAGTATACATTAATGACAATTTTTGCTTTACCACTTGCATTATTTTTTTGGGACACACCTTCTTTAACTTCAATAATTTATGTATTCATAGGTGCAATCTCTGGAACAATCTTACATTTGTGTCTTGGTCTAGCATACAAATATGCTGATTTATCAGTTACACAGCCAATCTGGTTTACAGGTTTAATTTTTGGATCTGGTATTGGTTATTTTTCTTTTAATGAAATACCTGATTTGTGGACATGGATAGGAGGTATTGTTGTATTTTCCTCTGTTCTTTTAATCACTTACCGTGAAAGAAATAATGCCAAAATATCAAAAAATGGCGATATTAATACCATAAATAATTAAATTAAAATAATGATAGTTATTATTTCAATTTACTAGTAATTTTTTTAATTTTAGTTAATATTTACTAAATAAAATATTGGGAGGTAATATGAAATTACTTATTAAATTATTTTTGATTTCTTTAACTATTCTTCCTTTCGCTAAAACTTCTTACGCTGAAGAATTAATTATTTGGAGTAGGGGTGGCTGGTCTGATTGGATGGTTGAGGGTTTTAATAAAAAAATGGCTGATGAAGGAAAAGATATTGTCGCTATTAATAACTTAATTGGACACGCTGACTTTCAGGTCAAATTTACTGCCGCTCTAGCCGCTGGTGAAAGAGTTGATGTTGCAAATATAGATTTAATTAATGTACCTTATTATGCTGCAATTGGAGCTTTAGAAGACATGACTGATTTTTTAAAGTCACAACCATATTATGATCAATTAAATGGTCCAATGCTAGCACTAGGTAGTTATGATGGCACACACTTTGCTGCACCAAATGCTGCTGATGTATCAGGATATGTTTATAATAAAAAACTTATGCCAACTCCTCCTAAGGATTGGGCAGAGATGGCAAGTATGTGCGAAGACTTTGCTGCAAAAGGACAGCTAATGATGGCATGGCCTTCAAAAAGTTATGGTGGCATGATCTTTACAGGTATGCCAGTTGCTTGGGCAAATGGTGGTTCATGGGTTAGTAAAGATGGTAAAACAGCCGAGTTAAATCATCCAAAAACAGTTGAATGGTTTAAGCATTACCAAAATTTAATTAATATTGGTTGTGTACCAGAAAATGTCGATGTTTGGGATTGGCCAGATAAACAAGATGGTTTCCTTGCAGGTGATATTGCAATGATTGGCACAGGAAATTTCATGATTAATGTTGTTAAAGATCATACAGAAAAAGTAGATGCCGGATTTACAGCATTTATGGGTAGTGATGGTTCTAGTAACTCAGCATTTATTGGAGGCGACTTAATTGCAATTCCAGTTACAACTGGTGCTAAAGAAGCAGCTCTTGAATACATTGAATATGTATTATCTGAGGCTGGTCAAATCGAAGTGTATACTAAAAATGGTGGTATACCAATTCGTGCTGATCTGTTTGAAGGTAATCCATACCTAACAGATGATCACATGGTATTTGCTAATGCATCTACAGTTGGAGATGTTCCATATACTACTGTTTATCAAGAGTTAATGGATCCATGGCAAGTTGCAAATCAAAGAATTTTTGCTGGTGAAGATGTACAGACAGTTCTTGATGAGCAAAATGCAATTATGCAAAAAATTATTGATGCTGGTCATTAATATATAAAGTATTGTAGGCGAAATTTATGAACAGATTACGAAAAGAACAACTCGTTGGTCTCTTAATGGTTTCGCCTGCATTAATCTTACTTGCAGTTTTTTTTCTTTACCCACTTGTAAATTCTTTTTACATGTCTTTTCATAAGTGGCCACTTTTTGGAAAACCAAAGTGGGTAGGACTAGATAACTATATTTTTATGTTCCAAGATGAACGTTTTTGGGAGTCATTAAAATTTACTTTTGTTTATACTTTGACTGTAACACCAATGCTATTTGTTGTTGCTCTTGGAACTGCTCTTTTATGTAATGCAAAAGCTTGGGGAACTACTTTCTTTAGAAGTATTTATTTTTTACCTGTAGTTATGTCTTTTGCCACAGCTAGTTATGTGTGGTTATGGCTTTATAGTGAAATGTATGGAGTTATTATTTATGCATTAGAATTTTTTGGTTTTGGTGGAGAAAAGAAAAATCTTAATGTTTGGAAAACAGGCACATCATCAATGTGGGCTGTTAATGCTATGGTCACATGGAAATTTTCTGGCATCCAAATGATTATTTTGATTGCCGGATTACAAGCTATACGAGATGATTATTATGAGGCATCTAAATTAATGGGAGCCTCACGATGGCAAACAATTTGGAATGTAACACTTCCTCTTCTAAGACCTTCTATTGCTTTAGCGTTAATTTTATCTATAGCAGGTTCAATTCAAGCCTATGAACAATTTGTCATTATGACAAGAGGCGGTCCTTCAAATTCTACTAAAACACTTGTTATGCATACGGTTGATATGGGATTTGATTATTTTAAATTAGGTCCTGCAGCTTCTCTTGGTGTAATCATTATGATAATACTTTTTATTCTCACTGTAATTCAATTACGTTTGTTTAGAAAGAATTACTAAGTGAGACGTTACTCATCAGATTGGTATTGGTATTATGCAATTAACTATACATTAGTTATAATAATTATTTTTCCAATTTATTGGACACTTATTTCATCATTTAAAAAGCCTAGTGAATTAATTACTAGTGAGCCTACTTTCTATCCTCATGATTTAACTCTTCAGTATTATGATCAAATTTGGAATTTTGATAGACTCAAAAGACTTCAAGATACTGAAACAGAAGACTCAGATTCTTCTGGTGTTGAAATTGAAAGCAAATTTCGACTTGATGGTGAAGGTGTTAAAAGACCTTTTATAAATAGTGCAATAGTATCAGCTGGAACAATTATACTAACTATTATAGTTTGTACCTTTGGTGGTTACGCTCTTACTGTTTTAAAAACTCCTTTAAAAAATTTTTTTTTCTTGTTAGTAATTTTACCAATTTTAATTCCAGGTATTTCTCTAATAATACCTCTCTACAAGTTATTAAAAGATTTAGGACTTACTAATTCTCATTTAGGTTTAATCTTAATTCATACTTGTGGAATGTTACCTTTAGGAATCTTTATGATGAGAAATGCATTTAACAGTATACCTTCTTCATTAAGAGAGGTAGCAATGCTAGAAGGTTCAAGCGAATTAAAAATTATTACTTCTGTTATGTTACCGTTAGCAATTCCTGGCCTTTTAACAGTTATGGTTTTTGCAATGTATGTCTCTTGGAATGATTATATTTATGCATTTATATTTATAAATTCACCTGAAAATACAATGTTAAACATTTCATTAATGAAAATTGCATTAGGTGGATCTCAATTTGAAATGAAATGGGGAAGTTTAACAGCGGGTTCAATTGTTAGTTTTCTTCCAATAATAATTTTTTATACTTTTCTTCAGCAATATTTTGTTAGAGGAGTTACAGGAAGCGCAGTAAAAGAATAGGGGGTTTTATGTATTCTGTAAATTTAAATAATGTAACAAAAAAATGGGGTGATGTAACTGCTGTTGATCAAGTAAATCTCCATATTAATGAAGGAGAATTCGTTGTACTTTTAGGACCATCAGGATGTGGTAAAACAACTACTATGCGTCTTGTTGCTGGATTAGAAGATATAACTGATGGTGAGATTAAAATTGGTGATGAAATTGTAAACGATGTTGACCCAAGAAAAAGAGATGTATCAATGGTATTTCAAAATTATAGTCTTTTCCCCCACATGACTGTTAGAAATAATATTGCTTATCCTCTAAAAATGAAAAAAATTCCAAGTTCAGAACACGATAAACTTATTAAAGAAGTTTCTTCACTTGTTGAATTGCAAGATTTATTACACCGTAAACCAGCTGAATTATCAGGTGGTCAAAGGCAACGTGTTGCTTTAGCAAGAGCAATAGTACGTCAACCACGTGTCTTTTTAATGGATGAGCCTCTTTCAAATCTTGATGCTATATTGAGAGTTACAACGAGAGCAGAATTAAAAAATCTACATCACCGACTTGGTGTAACAACAATATATGTAACTCATGATCAGGTAGAAGCGATGACACTTGCAAATAGAATTGCTGTTATGAACCACGGTAAACTTTTGCAGTTTGATAAACCACAGGTAATATTTGATGACCCTTCTTCTAAATTCGTTGCAGGTTTTATTGGATCACCTGCAATGAATTTAATTGATGGTCGTGTAGAAAATAAAAAATTTATTTCTGATAGTCTTACGACATCTTTTGATATTGATTATGAAGGTGATATTACCCTTGGAGTCAGACCTGATAAAATTCAAATAGTTAATGATACTGACACAAATAATGGATCTGCTAAAGTTTATTCTGTCGAATTAACTGGTGAAGCAAATCTAGTAACATTCAAATCAAATAATCAAAATCTAATTGTTAAAACAGATAAAAACACACATTACGATATTGATTCCGTTTTAAAATTAAACTTCAATAAAGAAGATTGTTACTTTTTTGATATTAATAGTGAGGAGAGATTGAGAATATGAACATTTCAGATACAAAAATAAATAATGGTTTTTGGAAAGAGAGAAAAGAATTAAACAAAAGCGTATCTTTATATGCAGTTTTAAAATCATTTGAAGATACCGGAAGAATAAGAGCGTTGACTGGAGACAATGATCCTGTGAAAGAAAGACCACATATATTTTGGGAATCAGACCTTGCAAAATTAATGGAAGGTGCTTTTTATTCTATGCAGCAAGAAAAGGATGAAAAATTAGAAAAAATATGTGATTCAATTATTGATAAAATTATCGCTAACCAAGAAGAAGATGGTTATTTAAACTACTTTTTTTCAAAGCATGAACCAGATAATAAATTTACGAATTTAAGAGATAGGCATGAATTATATTGTGCGGGACACTTACTAGAATCTGCTGTCGAACATCATAAAGCGACTGGAAATTCAAAATTTTTTGATGCTATGGAAAGATATGTTGATCATATTATTTCTAAATTTGGAAAAGAGGAAGGTAAGATGAGAGGCTATCCTGGTCATCAAGAAATAGAATTAGCACTTGTAAAAGCTTATGAACATACAAATAAGCAAAAATTTCTTGATCTTGCAACTTACTTTATAGACGAACGTGGAACTCACAATGAGCCCAAAGATCATTATTATGTAAAAGAAAAAAAGAAATTAATGGAAAAAGAAGGTGAAATTGATTTTTCATTATTGCCGTCAGCAATGAGAGATTTTGCAGCTTTTGATCAAGATTTCATGGGTAAAACATTCAGGGATTTGCATTATTGGCAGGCTCATGAGAGACCGGTTGATCAAAAGACAGCTGAAGGACATTCTGTAAGAGCTCTGTATATGTTTACTGCCATGGCGGACTTAGCAAGATTAAATAATGATGAGCAAATGTTAAAAGCTTGTAAAACTTTATGGAGAAATATTGTAGATAAAAGAATGTATGTGCATAGTGGTGTTGGAAGTGCTCATATAGGTGAGAGATTTACTTTTGATTATGATTTACCTAATGACATGGCTTATGCTGAGACATGTGCAACAATAGCACTAATTTATTTTGCTAATAGAATGTCTAAGATGGAATTAAATAGTGAGTATGGTGATATTGTTGAAAATAGTTTGTATAATTTATTACTAGCTAGCACTTCACTTGATGGAAAAGGATTTTTCTATGACAATTATTTAGAATGTAATCCTGGTTACTTACATTCGCAACAAAGAAGACATGGAATAAGAGATGAGTATCATAAGTGTTCTTGTTGTCCTCCAAATATAACACGTTTATTTGCAAGTATGGATATGTATATTTATAATGAATTTGAAGATTCATTAGTAGTTGATCAGTATATTTCATCAGAAACTAATTTTATGAATAAGCCTCAAGGTGTAAAATTAAATCAAACTAGTGATTTTCCTCATAAAGGATATTCAAAAATTGAAATAATTGAATCAGCTAATAAGGAAACAACGATTTATTTTAGAATTCCTTCATGGGACAAGAATATGCAAATTAATCTTAATGGATCTAAAGTCGATTACGAAGTTGTTAATGGGTATGCAAAAATAAATAAAAGTTGGCAAAAAAATGATGTTGTTGAATTACATTTTGATTTTTCACCAAGGTATCTTCGTACCAATCCTAATGTTAGATACAATATAGGAAGAGCATGTTTATTCAGAGGTCCAGTTCTTTATTGTCTAGAAGAACATGACAATGGAAATTATTTAAATAAATTAATTTTAGATACTAATAATAATCTTGATGAAAAAAAAGAAAAAATAAATTCTGAAGATATTATTTCTTTAACAACTAAAGGTTTTAAATTTAAAGATACTGATAATTTATATATTCAAGATAAGCCTGACATGATGGAAACATCGCTTAAATTTATTCCATATTATTGTTGGTCTAATAGAGGCGAAAATGAAATGTTGGTATGGGTTAATGAAAATTAATTTCTTTTAATTTCATTAATGAAAAAATATAAAACAGATTGGTATTTGTATTATCTTATAAATGTCACTTTGATAATTCTTGTTTCTTTTCCTATTTATTGGGCGTTTGTTTCATCTATAAAACCACCTAATGAACTAATAACAAATACTCCAACACTCTTTCCAATAAATCCAACATTTGAAAGTTATGAAAGAATTTGGAATTTAGAGCCTACTAGCTCTAGGGGTAATGTAAGATCTGCATTTACAAATAGTGCAATTGTATCTATTGGTACTGTAGTTCTATCAGCTATTATTTCTACGTTAGCTGCATATGCTCTTACCATTTTAAGAACTCCATTTAGACATTTTATTTTTTTACTTATAATTATGCCAATTTTAATACCTGGAATATCACTCTTAATTCCTCTTTATAAATTAGTAAAAGAACTTGGGTTGATGAACTCATATTTAGGCTTAATCTTAATACACTCAACAGGCATGCTAACTTTAGGAGTTTTTTTAATGAGAAATGCTTTTATGAGTATACCAACATCTTTACGTGAAGTAGCTTTGTTAGAAGGTTCTAGTGAGCTACGTATTATGTTTACTGTTATGTTGCCATTAGCCATACCAGGTCTTTTAACGCTCATGGTTTTTGCTCTTTATGGGTCATGGAATGATTTTATTTTAGCTTTTCTCTTTGTAAATACTATTGATATGGAAATGCTAAATGTTTTCCTAATGAAATTAACATTTGCAGGATCTCAGTTTGACACTTTTTGGGGGCTATTAAATGCAGGTGCAATAATAAGTTTTGTACCAATTATTGTGTTCTATATTTTTCTCCAACAGTACTTTGTTAGAGGAGTTACGGGAAGTGCTGTGAAAGAGTAGTGTGAAAAGATATTCATCTGATTGGTATTGGTATTATGTAATTAACTACGCTTTAGTAGTAGTAATATTATTCCCTATTTACTGGACTTTCATTTCTTCAGTTAAGGTACCAGATGAATTAATTACAAGTAATCCAACTTTTTACCCTCATAATTGGACATGGGAGTATTATGATACAACATGGAACTTTGATGATGAAATGAGGACTAAGCTTCAGAAAAAAGTATCTGGAAGTACAACAATAACAGCAGGTATTGAAAGAGCTTTTTTTAATAGTGGTATAGTCACTTTAGGAACTATTGTTCTATCTTTAATTGTTTCAACACTAGCTGGTTATTCTTTAACTTTTTTTAGAATACCATTTAAGGAGGCAATTTTTATTGCATTAATTTTACCTATATTAATTCCTGCTGTTTCTTTAATAATTCCTATTTACAAATTATTAAAAACTCTTGGATTGACTGATACTCATATTGGTTTAATTTTTTTACATTCAACAGGTATGCTGCCTATTGGCGTTTTTATGATGAGAAATGCTTTTAGCAGTATTCCTTCCTCATTAAGAGAAGTAGCTTTGTTGGAGGGGACTTCAGAATTAAGAATAATGTCCACAATCATGATACCTCTTGCTGTTCCAGGGTTATTAACAGTAATGGTTTTTGCCTTATATATTTCATGGAATGATTATATTTTAGCTTTCATTTATATAAACAGCCCAGAAAATATTATGCTTAATACTACACTGGCCAAAATAGCGCTTGGAGGTGCTAAATTTGAAATGAAATGGGGTAATTTAACAGCAGGTTCAATTATAAGTTTTATACCAATTATTATTATTTATTCAATTTTGCAAAGATACTTTATCAGAGGAATTACTGGAAGTGCTGTTAAAGAATAATAGTAATGTCTTTTATTTATAGAGATAAATTTCTGTATTATACAATAAGTATTGTTTTATCTATTTTAATATCATTTCCCATTCTAATAATATTAATTCTGTCTTTTAAAACTACAACTGAAATTAGGTTTGATAATTTCTTTAGTCAATTTACTTTAAATAACTATTTTTCTATTTGGGATTTAGAAGTAAGAACAAATAAAAATACTTTCAAACAATCTTTGTTTAACAGTATAGTTGTAACAAGTGGAACTGTAATATTATCACTAGTTATTAATGTTTTAGCTGGTTATGCAGTATCATTATTAAAGCTACCTTATAAAAATTTTATTTTTATTTTATTAATTTTGCCTTTTCTAATTCCAGTTTATTCAATTATTATTCCTCTATATATTTTACTCTATACACTTAATCTAAATGATAGTTATCTAGGGTTAATTATTATTTATACTATTTATGTTTTGCCAATTGGATTTTTTTTAATGTACAACTCTTTTAATAGTATTCCTAAATCTTTAAGAGAAGTAGCAATTTTAAATGATAGTTCAGAATTAAAAATACTTTTTTCAATTATGCTTCCATTAGCTATCCCTGGTTTAATTACTTTAATTATATTTGCTATCTATATTTCTTGGACAGATTATTTGCTCGCATTTATAATTATGAACTCGGCTGATATGCAAATGTTAAATGTTACTCTTTCTAAAATTGGGTTTAGGTCAATTTATCCATATGCTGGATATGTAATTTCTTACCTACCTTTCATGATTATTTTCATTTTGCTTCAAAAATTCTATTTTAAGAGTATAATTTCATCATCTTGAAATATGAAAAATGAATTTATGAATGTGCCAATCTTTTCAGGAGATGGTAAAGTACATTTTGAAGAAAGAAAAATTCCAACGCCTGGAGATAATCAACTCTTAATTCAGGCAAAAGCAAATTTATTGTGTGGTTCTGACAGAAATCAATTTTACAATGGAAGTCCTCAATGCATTCCAGGCCATGAAGGAGCAGGAGTTATTGTGGAAAAAGGTAAAAATGCAAAATTTGAAATCGGTATGAAAGGTGCTGTATATTTGTATGATTATTGTCATAAGTGTCGAAGTTGCCAATTAGGGCTAACTAATCAATGTTTACATAAAAACTGTGACTATGGTTTTAATGTTGACGGTGCTTTTTGTGAATATTACCTTGTAAATGATTATGTTTTTTTTCCAGTTGATGAAAGTGTAGATGTAATCAATGCAACATTGCTTTTAGATGTCATGGGTACTGGTGGTCATGCTTCAAAAAGAGCACAACTAATTCATAAAGATATTCAATCTGTGCTAATAAATGGAGCCGGGCCTATAGGTCTTGGACTTTTAGCGATGAGTAAATTAACTTTTGCAAAAGATTTACCCGTTCTGATTAATGATGTTAAATCATCAAGATTGCCATTAGCAGAAAAGATGGGTGGCTTACCTATAGATTTATCGAAACAATCCTTAGAAGAGGGTATAGAGCAACACGGAATTAAAAACCCTGATGTTGCTATTGATGCAACTGGTAAAGCAATTGCTAGAAAAAATGCACTAAATGTCCTTGCAAAAAGGGGGGTCTTGGTAATGGTAGGTAATGGTGAAGGTTTGGAATTTGAACAATATCCAGATATGGGTGCTCCTGAAAGAAGCATTCTTGGAAGCGAGTATTTTTCATATAATGAAATGGAAGCAAATCATGAGTTGCTTAAAAACAATCAAGAATATTTATCTCAAATTATTACTCATGAATACAAAATTAAAGATGTTCAAAAATCATATGAACATTTCTTCTCTCCTGACTCTGATGCAGGTAAAATAGCTGTTGTTCATAATTAATTGATGAAAAAAATAAAAGTTGCACTTATTGGAACTGGTAACTGGTCTTTACAACATTGTCGTATTCTTTCGCAAAGCCCCCAAGTAGAATTCTGCGGCATCTTAGGAAGGAATAAAGACAGAACCAAAAAAAGAGCCAAACTTTATGATGTTCCATATTATATTGATTTTAATGAACTTATAAAAAATCAGAGACCTGACTTAATAAATATAAGTCTTCCTAATGAGCATCATTTCGACATGACAAAGAAAGTGATTAAATCTAATACCCCTTTATTTGTTGAGAAGCCTCTTGTTTTTAAAATGAGTGAAGCAAATAAACTTTTATCTGAAGCAAAAAAAAGAAATCTCTTTTTTGGAATTAATTTTAATTGGCATTATTCTACTCCTGTTAAAAAAGCAATTAAAGCAATTAAAACTAATCAGCTAGGGGAAATTAATTTTATAACATGGAGATTTGGTGGTGGTGGAGGTGGAAAAAATTTAGATCCTCATGGTAACTTAATTGAAACTCAATGCCATGGATTTGATATGCTTGAATATTTAAATGGACCAATTAAATCAGTTCATTCATTTATGACAGATAAAACAAAAAAAGGTTTTAGCACGATGGTTGTATCAATGAATTTCCAAAATAAATCAATTGGTAGCTTGCTTGGATCATATGATACATCATATCAATATCCTAATTCTCATTATGTTGAGATTAATGGCTCAAAGGGTAGAATTCTAATAGAAGACCAGGTTCAAAAATATACATTTAATAAAAAAAATAGTGAAACAGCCGAAGTTTGGAGAGCTGGTTTTTTTAATGACTACGAGAGAGAGTTTTTACGAACTTTTGATGAACATTATAAGTTAGTAATTAAAAATTTTTTAAACGGTAAACAGCCTCCCATTCATGCTGATAAAGGAAAACGTGCATTGCAATTAGCATTAGCATGCATTAAGTCATTTGAATTAAAAAAAAGTATTGAAGTATAAATTTTGAAAAAAAAAATTACATTAAAAGAAATTGCTCAAAAATGTAAAGTTAGTACCGCAACTGTATCTTTTGTCATTAATAATAAAAATCGAAAAGGTATTTCTGAAGCTACATGGTTAAAGATTGAAAATATCCTCAAAAAATATGGCTATAAAAAAAATAAATCATCAAAACAACTAAAAAGAATAGTTTTTTGTTTTGAGAGTAGCACACATTTAGCTGCATCTAGATTTCTTCAAGGAATTGATAATGATACTTTATATAAAAATGAATTTATTTTTTTATTTAATGCTATTTCTAATAATTTGGATAATTTGAATAAAATTTATGAAAAATATAATCCTGATGGAATAATTATATCTACTGGAAGAACAAGGAAAATTGAATTTGATATTTCAAAGTATAAATCTTCAAATATAGTTCTATTAAATTGTTGGGCGGATAAATTTAATGGTATATCAATTCTACCATCAGATTATAATAGTACAAAAAAAGTCATTAAGTCTTTATTAGATTCCAACAAAAAAAATATTGCAATAATTCTCCCAGAAAATTATTTTTGGCAAGGTTATGAAGATAGATTGTCAGGTTGGAGAGATGCTCATTTTGAAAATAATGTTAAAATTAATTCAAAACTAATATGTCGTCCTATCAAAAATAAAAAATATGAATCTGATTCTGAAATCGGATATGAATCTTTAAATAAATTAATAAAAAACAGAGTAAAAATAAATGCAATATTTGCAATGAATGATTTTTTAGCAATGGGTTGTTATCAGGCAGCAAAAGAGAATAATTTAAATATACCTAGAAATTTTTCAATTATAGGTTTTGATAATAGTACAACAGCAATTAATCTTAAACCATCACTATCTTCTATTGTGTTACCTATCCCAGAAATGACTTATAAAGCTATTCAACATATATTTGATGATAAAAATTACGATGAAAATTTCAAAATATTTGTAGATTGTGATTTAATACAAAGGAATTCCTCATAAAAAATATTATGATTTATATACAATCGTATTCATAGGATGATCTGCAATTTCACCAGCTTTTTTTCCACCAAGAAATAATTCTGCATCACCTTTTCTATCTTTTGTTTCAAGTTTACCTACACGTGAACCATCTGCATAATAAGTTACAACCATTGCTTCACGAATTTTATCAGATATATTTAATCCAGCCCCGTGAATTGTCCATCCAAAATGAAAAGTACAATCACCGGCATTAATTGATTCTAATTCAACAACCTCTAATTTTTTTTCATCAATTATTTTATCGTAGTGATTTTCAGATTTTTCATTTATTGATATTCCCATAAGATCTCCCATTGTGTGTGAGTTTTTAACGAAACGCATAATTCCCATGTCTTTATTACAATCAATTAATGGCATCCATAATCCAATATGAAGATTTGTATCAAGTGGCCAAAAAAACTGATCTTGATGCCAGTATGATTTTGTATCTCCTGGATGTTTAAAAATTGCTTGCTCATGAAATATTCGAACAGCATTAACCTTCATTAAATCAGCTGCAATTTTTCCAAGACGTTTTGAGAGACAAAATTTTTCAACACCTTTTGAGTCAAAGCGAATATTAAGCGCTTGATAAAAAGCACCACCAAATTCTTTATCTTTATCTTGATTTCTTTCTTCTGCTACTTTTTTAATTTCATCTCTATAAGCAGAAATTTCACTCTTTGATAAAACATTTTTTAAAACTACAAAGCCATTTTGCCAAAAAAAATCAATTTTTTTATTTTCTAAGTTATAATAATCATCAATATCAGGTAAATTATTCATATCTATTTTAATTTATATTTTAATAATTATTGTAATTAAATCTTTTTTAATTATGATTTTTTAATTCTTGTTAATATAAATTGTTTTTATGAAAGTTAAAATTGTTCTACATAAAGATTATAAAATCAGTAAAATTGATAAAAGAATATACAGTTCATTCATAGAACATCTTGGAAGAGCAATATATGAGGGTATTTACGAACCTGATCATTCAGAGGCAGATGAAAATGGATTTAGAAAAGATGTAATGAAATTAGTTTCTGAATTAAATATGCCTGCAGTTAGATATCCTGGTGGTAATTTTGTTTCAGCTTTTAATTGGGAAGATTCCATTGGTTTAAAAGAAGATAGACCAACAAGATTAGACTTAGCTTGGAAAAGTAAAGAGACTAACGAATTTGGTTTAAATGAATTTATCACATGGTGTAAAAAAATTAACACAGACCCTATTTATGCTATTAATCTTGGAACTAGAGGTATTGATGCGGCAAGAAATATCATAGAATATTGTAACCATCTAAGTGGCTCTTATTGGAGTGACTTACGAATAAAACATGGATTTAAAGACCCTCATAATATTAAAATGTGGTGCTTGGGTAATGAAATGGATGGTGAATGGCAGGTTGGTCATAAAACAGCTTATGAATACGGAAGGCTTGCCAATGAAACTGCAAAAGCTATGCGTTTATTCGATAAAAATATTGAATTAGTTGTTTGTGGAAGTTCGTCAGATACAATGAAAACATTTCCAGAATGGGAAAGAGAAGTATTAGATTTAACTTATGACTCTGTAGATTATATTTCTATGCATAAATATTGGAGTAATTCAGAAGATAGATCCGATGAAAGAGAAATTAGCAAACATAATACAACTAATTATTTAACTAATAGTATAGGCCTTCAAAAATACATTTCTGATGTTGAAAGCACTATAAATTTTATAAAGTCAAAAAAAAGATCAAAAAAAAATATCAAAATTAGCTTTGATGAATATCAGCCTTGGTATCATAGTATTAAAAAAATGAATACGCATTTAAATTCCAATAATAAAGATTGGCCCAAAGCATACCCAATCTTAGAAGATGAATATAATTTGTTAGACTGTTTGCTTGTTGGAACTGTGATCAATACTTTTATCAATAACTCACATATTGTTAAAATTGCCTGTATGGCTCAACTTGTTAATGTTATTCCAGCAATTTCTACAGCAAAAAATGGAATTAGTTGGAGGCAATCAGTATATTACCCACTTTATTTCGCATCTTTATATGGAAGAGGGGAGTCACTTCAACTTAAAATAAATTCACCTAAGTATTCAAGTGATATAGCTGATGATGTTAACTATATAGATGCATCTGCAGTTATAAATGAAGAAAAAAAAACATTATCTTTTTTTATTATTAATAGATCAGAAGAAGAAAGAGTAGATTTAGATTTTGATATAAATAACATACCAATTATTAAAATAATTGATCAGCAAATAATTAATCATACAAATATATATGTATCAAATACTATTAACAAACCAAACGAAATTGCTCCAAAAAAAACTAATATTGCAACTTTTCAAAATGAAAAATTAATGGCTAAAATACCTAAATTATCATACCTATTTATTCTCTTAAAAATAAAATAAATTTAATTTTATCAATTTTACTTTGTTCCTAAGGCAAAACCTCTTAGTAAATATTTTTGAAAGTATACTAAAAGAAAGATAGTTGGAATCGTAGAGATAATAATTCCTGCTAGAGAAGTACCCATATACATACTCAATCTATTTCCTAACTGAAGAGACATACCAACCTGAAGTGTTCTCATATGCTGTTCTGAAGCAGAAACAAGAGGCCATATATAATCATTCCAAGCACCACCAAAGTTCACTATGGCTACTGTAAAAATCGCAGGTAGTGCTAATGGCAGCATAATTCTTACAAAAATTTGCAAACGATTAGCTCCGTCAATAACAGAAGCTTCCTCTACTTCTTTTGGAACACCCTTAAAATATTGTGTCATAATAAAAACTCCAAATGGTACTCCAAGCTTTGGAAGAAATAAACCCGTATGTGTGTTATTTAATCCTAAAGAACTAAATTGCGTAAAGAGAGGGATAAATAATAATTCACCGGGTATCATTAATCCAGCAAGAACAAGTGGATATATAAATTTACGACCAAAAAAATCAATTCTTGCAAATGCGTATCCTGCCATTGAGCAAAATACAGTAGTGAAAAAAGTTGCACATAATGCAACTATTAAAGTGTTCATAACCCATATATCAAAGTTTGAACTCCACATTTTAATATAATTTTCAACAGTAAAAGGAATGGGAAAAAATCCAAATAGGAAATTTGTAGTTGTTTTTTGCAATAATTCATTTGGTTGAAAAGACAGAGATATTACCCATACAACTGGTGTAAACCATATTAAGCATGCTATTAAAATTACAAAAAAATTAAGAGTTAATCTTTTACTCATTTTCTCTAAATAACCTAAATTGTAAAAAGGTAAAAAAACCTATGATTAAAAATAGTACTACTGAAACTGCAGCACCTGAGCCCATTCTCATATCTCTAAAAGAATATTCGTAAATTAATTGAACTAAAGTTCTTGAATTATTATTTGGCCCACCTCCTGTTAGAAGTTGTGACTGAGCAAATATTTGTAAATGAGCAATAATTTGTAAAACGGACACAAGAAGGAAAATTCTACTTACCCCTGGTAAAGTTATATACCAAAACATTTGACTATTTGATGCACCGTCTATTCTTGCAGCTTCGTATCTTTCATCAGGAATTTGTTGAAGAGCGGCAATAAATAAAATTATTGGCAAACCAATTGTCCACCAAATAGTTGCAAAAATGATAACAAATCTACCTGCAATTGTTTTTTGTGTAAATGGATAAGGATCATAACCAAAAGCCTCTAAAGCATTATTAAATAAACTTCCATATCCACCAAAAAGTTGAGAGAATACTAATGATAATCCTACAACGCCAACACCACCAGTTGCCCAGAACATCGTTCTAATAATGGTAAACGTTACACCTTTTTTATTTGTTGCAATTGCTATAATGATAGCAATGAAGGTAACACCATAGGCAGAGTAAAAAGCTAAAATAATTGTATTTCTTACAGTCTTCCAAAATAGATCATCTTCCCAATACGCATCCTCCGTTGGTTTAATTCCATTCATAAAATAAACAATTAGCGCAAATATAAAGAAAAATTTTAAACCAACATTGTGTTTTAATATTTCATTTTTATGAAAGATATAAATAGTAGCAATTATCAAAAAAAGCAGACAAATTTTTATTGGAGTTAAAAAAACAGTAAAATCATAATAAACACCTTCTCCAGCTAATAAATATATATAATTTTCAAATCCAATAAATTCTGCGTTATCTGGATTGATAGCTACGGCCATCAAATTCCAATCAAAAAAACTCATATAAAATAATTTACCAAATGGATAGATTAGAAAAGATAAAAAAAAGACCAAAAAAGGCAATATTAATAAATAGGCATAAAAATTATCATTCTTTATCTTCATAATACTCTTATAAATTAACAAAACATAAACTAAAATTATCTTGATTTTTTTTTAAATTCAATGACTATTATTTAATATATTATTTTAAATGGGAGAAAAAATGAAAAAAATTAAACTAATATTCTTTGCTTCATTCCTTTCATTAATAAGTTTTAGCGTATCGGCAGTAGATATTACGATAGCTAGATTTTTTGGTGATTGTGAAGATGCTGGAAGTGATACAACTACGACTTCCGGGGAGGCGTGTATTATTCAATCAATAATTAATGCTTTTAATGAACAAAATCCTGATATCAATGTAACTACTGAAGTTCTTGATTGGGGTCAAACATACAATATTCTACAAACAAGATATGCTGACAATAGTGCACCTGATATCCATATCATGCACAGACACCGTATTCCTCAATTCTCATCAATTGGCGCTATAGCTGATTTAAGTGGTGAATTAGAAAAATATGGAATGGACTCTAGTGATATAGTTCCAATGATGATGGATGCCTTGACGTTTGATGGTGGTATGTGGGGTTTACCACTTGATATTCATGCTGGATTGTTCCATACCAATTTGGATCTTATGGCAAAAGCTGGCTTAGTCAAAGATGGAAAACCAATTTATCCTACTAGTCCTGCAGAAATGTTAGAGCATGCAAATGCATGTAAAGCTGTCGGAGCTGATTATTTAGCAAGTGGACAAACAAGAGCTATCTATGGTCTAACATGGCAGCAAAATGCTAATTTCTTTGAAGGAAAAAAAGCAACTCTTAACACTGATGAAGTGAGAAATGCAGTTCAGCTTTATCTGGATCTTAAAGCTGCAGGTGCTTACCAACCTGAACTTGATTATGGTAGTGCTGAAAAATTCTGGATGGATGGTAAAGCATGTATTTTATATAATGGTACATGGGTTGTAGATTATTATTCTCAGAATGTTGACTTCAATTACTATGTTGGACCTATGCCAACAATTTATGATAAGGGAGCAACATGGGCTGATTCACATATGTGGTCAATTCCAGCAGCATTAAAATCTTCAAGTCCTGAAAAATATGATGCTGTTATGAAGTTAGCAAAGTTTATGTGGGATCACAGTATTGATTGGTCAAGAACTGGCCACATGTCTTATAGATCATCTGTTATTAACAGTGATGCATATATGAATTTACCGCATAGAACTGAGTATGCATCTACAGCTGAGATAATGACTGATACTCCGCATTCCATAAATTATGGAGCTATTGTTCAGTTATTAGACACAGAAATTGGAGCAATAATGCTTGGTGAGAAAGACATGGATTCAGGTCTTAAGGATGCAAATAATAAATTAAAGAAATTAATTCGTTAATTTCCCTTATATATAATGGAGGTGTTTTTTACACCTCCATTCATTCGATAAAGAAAGATAGGAAGTATGAGAAAAGAACATCCAAGACCACAGTTTGTAAGAAAAGATTGGTTAAATTTAAATGGAGTTTGGACTTGTGAATATTCTAAAAATATTAAAGGTTTTAAAAAATCTAAATTAAATTCAAAAAAATTTTCAAAAAAAATAAATGTACCTTTTTGTCCTGAAAGTAAATTATCAGGAATTGGAAATACTGATTTTATGCAAGAAGTTTGGTACCATAAAAGTTTTAAATTAAATAATAATTGGAAAGACAAAAAAATATTCATTCATTTTGGCGGAGTTGATTATAAGTGCGATGTTTTTGTAAACAAAATTAAAGTTGGTTCAAATATAGGTGGTCAAGCACCATTTAGTATCGATATTTCAAAAGCAGTAAATTTAACTAAAAATAACGATTTAATTGTTTATGTAATAGATGAAAGATGTCCTGGAAGTATGAACCCTTCTCCTTGGTATAAAGGAAGGTTTACACCAAAAAAAATAGCAATAGCAAAAAAATGGGCTTTAGATAAACGAAGAACTCAGCCTAGAGGAAAACAATCATCTTTTTTACATTCTTATCAATGTGTTTATACAAGAACAACTGGCATTTGGCAGACAGTTTGGCTAGAAGCTACTGATGAGAAACATATCAAGAGTGTTTCAATTGTTCCTAATTTAAAATCTTCATGTTTTGAATTCACACCTAATTTTTCTGCAAATGTAAATGATAATTTTAAGGTTGATATTACATTTAAAAATAAAAAAATATCTTCTTCTATTTTCAATACAAAAATAAAAAAAATTAAAATTAGAATTCCAAAACCAAAGTTGTGGTCTATTGAACAGCCAAACCTTTATGATTTTGTTTTTACTTTAATAAGTAAAAAAAATAATAAGACTTTAGATAAAGTTAAAAGTTATGGAGGAATGCGTTCTATAGAAGTAAAGAAAAATAAAGTATATCTTAATAACAAACCTCTTTATCAAAGACTTGTTTTAGATCAGGGCTTTTACCCAGATGGAATTTGGACTGCACCAACAGATAAAGCTCTAAAAAATGATATTATTTTATCAATGAAAGCTGGTTTTAATGGCGCAAGGTTACATGAAAAGGTATTTGAAGATCGTTTTCATTATTGGGCTGATAAATTAGGCTACATTACTTGGGCTGAATGGGGGAATTGGGGAGCAAACGAAAATGCTAAAGGAACTGAGACTGCTTTTATGCATGAATGGCCGAAAATAGTAGAACATTTAAAAAACCATCCTTCAATTATAACATGGACTCCTTTTAATGAAACTAATACTTTGGAATGTAATGCTCAACATAAAAAACTAATGCGTTTAGCATATGATGTAACAAAGAAAATAGATCCAACAAGACCAGTAAATGAAACAAGTGGTTATCAACATCAAAAAACAGATATTTGGACAGTACATCATTATGAACCAAAACCTGATAAATTAATGAAAGCTTTAAATCCTAAAAAAGGTGTTTATAGAAATTTTCCTAAGTTCGAAACATCCTATAAAAATCAACCTTATATAATTGATGAATATGGAGGGGCCTGGTGGCTTCCTTTAAACCTAAGAGATAAATTTTTTTCTTGGGGTCATGGAGATCATGTAAGACCTAAGTCAATTCAAGAAGTTTATGATCGTATGGATAGTTTAACTGAAGTAGTTTTAAAAACAAAACACATTCAAGGATTTTGTTACACTCAACTAACTGATGTGGAGCAAGAAACTAATGGAGTATATCTTTACGATAGAAAAACAAAATTTAATATGAATAAGATTAAGAAAATATTTAAAAATAAATCTCTAAAACTAAAAAAAGGCTATATTCAGTAAAAATTAAATAAATCTTTGTGTGAAAAAAAATAAATAATTAAAGCTTTTAAAATTGAATCAAAGTTTCTATAAGATCTTAAAGAAATGAATAACAAATATAAATACCAAGGTATGTGGCCAGTTGCACCAACGCCATTTCATGAGAATGGTGAAGTTGATTACGAAGGAATGGATAGAGTAATTGATTGTATGGTTGATCAAAAAGTTGAAGGTATTTGTATTTTAGCTAATTATTCTGAGCAATTTTTAATTTCAGACGAAGAAAGAGAAAAATTAACAAAGCTTTGTATGAAAAAAATTGATGGTAGAGTTAAAACAATTGTTACAGTTTCTCATTTTGCTACTGACATTGTGCGACCTCGAGCAGAATTAGCAAAATCACTGGGCGCAGATATTATAATGATGATGCCTCCATATCATGGCGCATTGTTAAAGGGTAATCCAGATCAAATATTTGAACAGTTTAATGAAATTTCTAAAGTTGGTATACCAATTATGATACAAGATGCGCCTTTATCTGGAATTGAACTTTCAGTACCTCTTCTTACAAAAATGATCAATGAAATTGAATACTTGACATGTTTTAAAATTGAAAGTGCTAATGCAGCATCAAAAATAAGAGCACTTATTCAAAACTGCAGTTCTAGATTAGATGCACCTTTTGATGGAGAAGAAAGTATTACTTTATATGCTGACTTAGAGGCAGGAATTTCAGGTAGTATGAGTTCAGCATTACTTCCTGAAAAAATTGCTCCTGTTATTGATCATTTTAGGAATAATGAAAAAGAAAAAGCTGAAGAAGTATATAATAATATTCTTCCTTTAATAAATTTTGAAAATAGACAATGTGGTTTTAGAGCTACAAAAACAGTAATGAAAGAGGGTGGAGTAATAAAATCAGACTTTTGTAGAGATCCTATTAAACCTCTAGATAAAGATACAAAAAATTTACTACTCAATTTTGCAAAAAGATATGATTTACTTACCTATAAATGGGGTAAATAAAAAAATTTAATTGACAAACATTATTTAAAAATTAGTTATGATTTATGCGTAATTTTTTAGAAGGTCTTCTTGAAAGAGCAATGTTTTCAAGCAGATGGGCATTAGCTCCTGTTTATGTTGCCCTATGTCTTACTTTACTAGTTATTACATATAAAGTTATCACGTTATTCATTTATGAAATCACACACTTAGGTGACTTAACACTAAATGAACTTCTTGTATTTGTTCTACATATTGTTGATTTAGCTCTTGTCGGAAATTTAGTGTTAATGGTTATATTTGCTGGATATGAAAATTTTGTATCAAAAATTGATATTGCAAATCAGTCTGAAGATAAGCCTGAGTGGATGGGTAAACTAGATTTTTCAGGTTTGAAATTAAAACTTATTGCCTCAATAGTAGCTATTTCAAGTATCGGTTTGCTAGAAGCTTTTATTGATGTTGGTTCGAAAACATCAGAAGAAATCTACTTAATGATATTTATTCATGCTGTATTTATTTTATCAGGCTTAGTCATAGCAATAATGGATTATATTAGCGGAATTACTAAACATCACCCATAATTAAATAAAAAATGAAACTTGATAAGTTTTTCGATGAAAAAACTGTCATAGATATAAGTTTTTTTAATTTTTCGAATGCTGTAACTGCTGCATATTTTGCTAATCGAAATTTAGAGGTTCTAAGAGTTAATAAAAATTTTAAAAAATTCTTTCCTATTCTTAAAACAGTAAATAATATTCCTTTCACAAGTATTTTAGAACAGCTTGGAGTTGCAGATGAATATATTAAAAATTTTCAACAAAATTTAGAAAAAAATGGTTTTGTTATTATTCCAAAAATAGAAATCAAAATTGGTGATGAAATTAAAGTATATTCTTTACTTTCTACTTATACTGAAAACAAAGATTTCACTTTTTTAAATGGTATTCAAGGACAATTTGTGGATCGAACAGATGAATATAACCTTCGAAGGGAGAAGGAAGAATTACTTGATCAAAAATTAAGAGATAGAGAATTGATTGAAGAAAAAACTAAAAGATTAGAAAATATTGCTAATAGATTATCAAAATATCTTTCACCTCAAGTATATAAATCTATTTTTGATGAAGAAGAGTCAGGTAAAAAAACAAAAGAAAGCTATGTCAGAAAAAATTTAACAATATTTTTCTCTGATATTGTGAATTTTACTGATTTATCTGATTCATTAGAAGCAGAAAAACTTGCTCTAATTTTAAATAATTATCTAAGTGAAATGAGTTTAATTGCGATAAATTCAAATGCTACGATTGATAAATTTATAGGTGATGCAATTCTTTCCTTTCATGGTGCTCCTGAAACACTAGGTGATGAAAATGATGCTGTAAATTGCATAAGTATGGCATTAGAAATGAAAGAACGAGTTGCTGAGCTTCAGTCATTTTGGACTAGACAAGGTGTCAAAGATGGATTGAAGGTAAGATATGGTATTTCTTCTGGTTTTGTAAATGTTGGAGATTTTGGATCTAGTATAATGAGTGATTATACAGCTATAGGATCTTCTGTAAATTTAGCCTCTAGATTACAATCTATTGCTCCAGAAAATGAAATTATAATCTCTGATACGACATATAATTTAGTCAAAAATCAAATAAATTGCAAAGAGTATGAAGAAATAATCCCTAAAGGTTTTGTAAGACCCGTTAAAACTTACAAAGTAATTAGTTTTAAAAATAAAACTAATATTAAAACAAAAAAATCATATTCAAAAAAAGGAAACCACGTGGATATTCAAATATTTGATAGTTCCGACATGAAAGCTGCAATTAAAGAATTAAAAAAACTTCAAGAAGATTTTAGTATAGAAATTGATGAAGAGTAGGGGATTATTCTATTTTAAAAAATTAATTATTGCATTCTTAATATCATTAACAAGATTTTTATTTTCATCTTTAGATGCCTTACTTTCACTTTTTTTCTTATTAAGTTTTAATTTTCTTTGAGCTAAAATATTTGCCACATAGTCATACACATTAGGATTTTTCGAAAAGATATCTTTAATAATATCTTTGCTTACTTTTATAACGATACAAGGAGTTTCAGCTATTACATTGGCAGATCTTGGTTCACCAGTAAGAAGACTACCTTCACCAACAAAATCTCCAACACCAAGTTTGGCTAAAAATACTTTCTCTTTGTTTTCATTATCTAAATAAACAGATACTACACCGTCATTTATAACGTAAAGAGAATCTCCAGAGTCATTTTGATTAATAATGTAATCATCTTTTTCAAAATGGAGCCTTACTGCATTTTCAGCAATTTCATCTAAATCTTCAGAATTTAAAGACATAAAAATAGGAATTTTTTGAAGTAGAACTCTATTTTTTATTGACTCATTATAAGGATTAAATTCGCTAACTTGCCTTTTTTCAAAATCTTCTCGACTTCTATGTGTATCAAGAGCATGCAGTCCTGTATCTTCTTCAAGTTTTCCATAAAGTTTTCCAGCAGACATTTGAACACCTGCATGTCTTAAGGTTTTATGTATTTCCATCATAACACTATCTTGCATCGAATTTTTTAAAATCCTTTTTGTGCAATCAAAAGCAACAACAAATTCTAATCCAAATTCATTAGCGCCTATAAAACGGACCCACTGTAAATTTAATTGTT
Source organism: uncultured Alphaproteobacteria bacterium (assembly GCA_902610845.1). Taxonomy (GTDB): domain Bacteria; phylum Pseudomonadota; class Alphaproteobacteria; order HIMB59; genus CACPNW01. The sequence goes on from CACLXJ010000003.1 coordinate 83,480, forward strand.
CTCTTCCATCAACTGGTTTAGCTTTTTTAAGAGCATTATAAAGTAACTTAGAGATATTTTCTGGATCATGAGAGGGGTGAAAATATAGTTTATTAAAAATATGGAACCCTTCACTCATTTTCTCTTTATCTTGCTTGCTCCAATTTGTTAAAATGGAATCTGCAACTATTTCATTCGGAATTATTACTTCAGTATTCTGAAATGTTCTTATTCTTGTACTTCTCCAGGTAATATTTTCTACATAACCTGTTTTATCATCAACAGTAATCCAATCATTTATAGAAAATGGTCTTTCAATATTTACAAAAATTCCTTTAATTAAATCTGATAAGCTTGATTGTAAAGAAAGAGCAATAGCAGCAAAAACTATACCACCTGCAGCAAGTATACTTGTAAGCTCTAAATTAAAAACAAAAGATAAAACTAAAAATGAAGGTATGGCAAATAATAAAAACTGAAAAAGAAATGTTATTATCTCAGGTATTGTTGTTCCTGATTTTTCATTTAGTGATAATACTTCGTATTTATAAAACATCATTATGAATATTGATGGAATAAAATATAAAGTTATCAGTAAAATTTTATTTATAAAGTTGCTTATAGATTGATTAATTAAAAAAAATTCCTTTTGAATAACTATATCATAAGAAAAATTTACCATTAGATATGATAAAATAGGAAGTATAATTATAGTAATAAATACTCGTGTAAATTTCTTTAATTTATTTAGTTGTATTACAGATCCAATAATGAATAGAGAAATGAGTATATATAAAGAATTTAAAGTAACAGCATTATTATAAAATAACAGAATAGATAAAATACATAATAAGCTTATTAAAATTATGCTAATCTTAGACAGTAGGTAAAAAATGTTAATTTTCATTTTGTAATTTTTGCTATAAAGAATTTATATATAAATGAATTCATTTTCAAAGTATTTATTCGAACACTTACATTTTGGTCTAGAAGAAAAGGATTTTACATTAATTGAAAAAATCATATTCTTTCTAATCATATTGAACTGCGTTTTTGTTGTTATTGAGTCAGAAAAATTGATTTATGAACAATATTCTGAGCTCTTTAACTCAGCAAAACTGTTTTTTGGTATAATATTTTTAATTGAATATATTTGTAGATTAATTGCTGTTGATCAAATAGATAAATTTAAAGGATTCAATGGAAAGGTAAAATATATTTTTACATTACCGGCTTTAATTGATGCAATAGCACTTATTCCATTATTTTTGATTGGTATCAATGAGGGTTTCTTAGTAAGATTATTAAGAGCCATAAGAATATTTAGTATTCTTCGTTTTGGACGTTTTAGTGAGTCAGTAGATTTTATACTTCATGCAATATATGACAGAAGGCATGAATTATTTTTTTCACTACTTCTTACTTTAAGTTTGATGTTATTGTCGGCAACATTACTTTATGTCGTTGAAGGTGATTTACAGCCTGAAGCTTTCGGATCAATTCCAAGAGCTTTATGGGTTAGTTCTGCGGCTTTATTATCCACTGGTTATGGTGATTATACACCTATTACATTTTTAGGTAGATTTGCAGCAGTATGCACTGCATTATTTGGAATAGGGGCTGTTGCATTACCTGCAGGTATATTAGCAAGTGCCTTTACAGAAAGAAAAAGAAAAAAATATTAAGCTGATTTTTCAACAATTTTAATATTTGGAAACATTTTATTTGAAAATTCTAATAAATTATTATGTTTTTCATCCCCAGGTCTAAAATGTATATTGTTAACAGTCTTTTCCCAATTTATTTCTTTAAAATCATTTTCATACTTTTGATAGATAGGGTGATCTTTTACTTTACTTATATCTTCATTTTTAGAAATAGAAAATAAAATCATTAACCATGTAGAAGCTCCCAAATATTGAATTTTTTCACCCCATGAAATACACTTTTCAAAATCTTCTTTACAAAAGTAACCTATGGTTAATGCGTCATAACGAGAGCATGAAGTTGCAGCACCTTGAGGAATTGGATCAAGTTCTAATGCTTTATGAAGATGTTTTAATCCTTCATCAACATTATCAAGTTTTACTAAACAAGTTCCATATCTATCAAGAATTCTTGGATCATTAGGATTAATTGAATGACCCTTTTTGGCATGCTCAATAGATTTGTTAAAATCTTTATTACTATGCGCTATAGCAGAAGAAATTCTCAGTACTTCAAAGTCATTTTCATCTGCCTCAAGACTTTTTTTGACGTGTTCAAGACCCATATTCATCATTTTATCAGGATCTTCATAATAACCTTTTCCATAACCTCCGCCTATAGTGCAAGCCTTTAGAGCATGTGCTCGAGCATTAGTTTCATCAGTATTAATTGCTTTATCAAGCGCTTCTATGGCTTTTAAATTATTATCTTTTCCAGATCTCACGTGATGATAGGTTCCTTTTATTAACCATTCATAAGAATTTAAATTTTCTGAAGGCTTTCTTTTAATTCTTTGCAAACTGCTTATTTCAATATTACCTAACAACTGTCGAGACATTTTCATCACAATTTCATCTTGTAAATCAAAAATATCTTCTATTACTCGATCGTATTTTTCACCCCATAGATTTGAACCGTCACTAGCATCTGTTAAGTCAACACTTACTCGTATTCTTTTACCTGCAGATCTTATGTTACCTCCAATTAAATAATCAACAGAATGTTTTTTTGCAAATCCAAGTGCGTCTTCATCACTCTTTTTAAAATCCATAGATGTTTGATGTGAAAGTATTTCAAATTCTTGCATTCGAGAAAATTCTTGTATTAAATCTCTGAAAACTCCTTCTACCAAAAATTCCGAATCTTCATCTTTACTCAAATTTTCAAAGGGTAGAATTGCTAGTTTAATTTTTTTAGCTTTATTTATTTTAACTTGAGCTAATGGTTCACCAGATTTATTATTTGTTAACTTTTCCTCTTCTTTAAAGATGTCATCTTCATCTTTCAGTAAATTAGAAATTTTATAAACGTCAAAATTTTCACTTATATTTTTTAAGTTCCGTGTGCCATCATTTTCAATCTTAGCATCCAATCTTTTATTGACTTGATCTTTAACAATAGTAGAAATTAAAATTCCTCCAGGTTCACATTCACTTTCAAGTCTAGCTGATACATTAACTCCTGAACCCATTATATTATCACCTTCAACGATGACATCATCTACATGTATTCCAACTCGCCATTCTAATTTTAATTCTGTAATAGAATGATCATTTCTTTTATATATTTCATTTTGAAATTCTATTGCTGCTTTTAAGCAATTTACTGGTGAAGCAAATTCGCACACAACACTATCACCCTCAGTTTTAAATATCCGTCCACCAAATTCTATGATTTTAGCATCAATTATCTTACGACATTCATTAAGATTGCGAAGAGTTTTTTCTTCACTTTCCTCCATATGTTTACTAAAATTCACACAATCAGTTGCAAGAATAGTAGCTAATTTACGATCAGAGTTCATATATTTTTTTTTTAACTAATTTTAGATATTATTTCTACTAAAATGTGTCAACTTACTCAAGAGAATCTAATTAAAATATTATAATATTAGTTAAGGAGCTTATATGGTTGAAGATTTTAATGGTATTTTTTACTTGATTTTATACATAATTAACATTGCATTAGCTGGTTATTATTCATTTACATTTTTATTTAATAAAGAAAAAGAATTCGCAAAATATAACACAGATTCAAGTGCTGCACCTGCAACGAATTTTGGAATTTTTTGGGTTACTGCTTTTTTCTTTGTTGGTCTTTATATTTTATTTACTGGACCTGAAGGTACTTGGCCTTTCTTTATAATTAATGTTATTGTCTTTGCAATGGCAACTGTCTACAATTTTTGTTTTCATTTTAAAATAGCTTTCCTTTTTGGAAGGGATAAGGTTAATTCGACAATAGAACAGCCAATTGTATCAGCAGTAGTTCTAGCGCTAAACTTAATTATAATTTATGGTTTAACAGATAAAATTTATCTATAATAATTTAAAAAGGAGTAATTATGGTTGAAAATTTTGGAGGTACTTTAAATCTAATTTTATTTTTAATTAATTTATTAGGCATATCTTACTATGGTTTCCTAACTGTATTTTCACCAAATTCACTTGTTACAAGATATGATTTAGGAGAAAAGGCTCTGCCAATTGTAAGAATCATAGGAACATTTATTGTGCCAATTGTAATAATTGGAATTTGGATATTATTTAGAGAAAACGGACCTCAATCTTGCTGGATATTTTTTGTAAACGGATTTTTACTTTCTTTTGCTCAAGTTATTTTAAGTTGGGCTCAAAGATTTAAATTTATAGACCCGGATGCAAAAAGTGATGTTGCTGATGAAGTAATAGGGCATGTATTTTTATTTATAGCAATATATCTTATATATAATATGTCAGATATAATTTATATGTAACTAAAGGCTGGGATTCAATTCCCAGCTTTTATCAACTTAAAGAAAATTCCTTTACTTTATTAAATGCAAAATGATCCGCGGCATGTTTTTTTGCATACAAAACTTCTTCTACGATACCTTCTTCATTAATCATTATATCTGTTACTGCAGTATTAAAATATCCTCCAAGAGGAATAGGCATAAATCCTCTTATTAAGGCTGGAAAGATTGCAAATGTTTTATAAATTCCTGCTAAAAATAACTTAAACCAACTACGCTCTATTGAATATTTTTGAAAATATTTAAATTCTTCATCAGCTAAAACTGTAAATGGAATGGGGCCATGCTTCTTCATATTTGATTTCAAAAGATTAACATTTGAATGAAAAATTCCTACGTGGGTGAAATTTGGACCAAATTCATTAAATCTTTTATTAAACTCAAGTAGTCTTAAATTACAAAAAGTGCATCCAGCAACTCTATAAAAGGTCAATAAAACTTTTTTACCTTTAGTATCTGATAAATTAAATTGATTACCATCATGTCGAGGTAGGGTAATTTCTTCTAATTTATCTCCTTTTTTTATTTTCATACATAATCATAATACTATAAAAATATTAAATTAATATTAAATTTTAATGACAATTATAATTATACTTAAATTTATCCATTATCTTGCAATTGTCTTTTCTAGTGGTGTTTTAGTTGGTGGTGGCGTAATACAATCTGTTTATACAAAGGCAAATCAAATTCCTGATTTAACAATAGCAAAGATATTAAAGTTACTTGGTTATATAGGTCTTATATCTTTAATTGTATTATGGATATCAGGTATTATTCTTTCAATTAATTTATATGGAGGTTTTACTATTAATAGTGCATTTACAATAAAGTTAATTGCAGCAGGTTTTCTTTTAGGGTTATCTGCTTTTGTAAATTTTCATGTTTTTAATTCTTCTAGAAATAATTTACTACCAAATAAAACTATAATGAAAATTGCAACAATGAGTGGAAGAGGGCTTTTAATTATAGTTCTAATATCTGCTGCTATAGCATTTTATTAATCTATATTTATTATTATTTTTTATTTTAAAAATTCCTCTAATTTATTCAAAGACTCTTCACTATTTAGAATTTCATTATACATCTCATCAACTAAATACTTACCATCTTGAAACTCAGATATAAGAGTTAAAGTATAAGGTTTTATTTCTCCACATATTTCTTGCCTATTATTAGGATCTTTAACTATTCCAGTAGTACAAGATACTAGCCACTGCATTCGCATATCACTAATATCGACATCATATGTAGGAGTAATTTCAAGTTCATTTGTATGGTTTGTTATAAAAGTAGTAAAAGTTTCGCTATTTTTTTTTGCATCGTTAAGAATATTAACAATTCTTTTACATTTAGATTTATCTCCATCTAATACATGAACTACTGCGTTAATTCTAATATCTCTTACAATCGGTATTTCTCCAAAACCAAAATATTGAACTCCACACATGCAAACTCTTTTTTCAACATCACAAGTTCCAGCATTTGATATGTTAAAAAAACTCAAGGATAGTAAAAAAATAAAACTGTATAAAATTTTCATACTTTTATTATAAATTTAATTAATATTGATAAAAATATTAGAATTTAATAATTATATTTTTTTAGCTATACTGATTTCTTTTATATCTGTAATTTTTGTATATCTGTCTATCATTTGAGTAGTTTTATGTCCGCTCATTTTCATAATTTCATGAGTTGGAACACCATTCATTCTTGCTTGAGTTATTGATCCAATTCTTAAACTATGGCCTGATATTTTATCACATTCACTTAATCCAGCATCTTGAGCTCTTTTTTTTAAAATTAAAACAAAGCTTGTGTCAGTTAAACTAATTTTTTTATTATTCTCATTAAGTTCATATTTTCGAATAGAATTAGCTTTATCAATTCGATAGAAAAGGGGGCCTGAGTTAACCATTGATACTTCTAACCAATGATTTAGCGATCTGACTGGACAATATAAAGCTTCCTCATCATTTTTTTTCTGTAAATAAATTATCCTGCCTTCACCTTTTTGATCAGTTTTAGAAAAGGGTATAATTATTTCAATACCTTCTTTGTCATATTTTAGATGTTCATATTTCATTCCAAGTAACTCTGATCTTCTACAAAAGCTAAAATAACCTACTAAAATTAATGCTCTATCTCTAATATTTTTATAATCATCTGTATTATAAGGTATTGAGTCTATTATCTGCTCAATATCTTTTCTAAGCAGTTCTTTTGCCTGTCCTGTTTTACTATTTTTCTCATCTCTTACAATAGCGCTTATAGTTTCTGAAATAGTTGGATTTTTTCTATCAAACTGAAATCCACCTAATCTATATTTATAGGTTATTGAGGCTAATATTCTTTGTATTGTAGAAGCTTTATAAGCTGATGCAGAGTAGGGATTATTATTTATATTTTCTCTTCCAGGTATATTGCTAAATCCTTTTAAAATTTTAGCTTCCGGATCTTCATGCAACCAATGCATGTAATTTGCAACAAGTGAATAAGCGCTATCTAAATCATCAACGTCTAGAGGTTTACATTTGTAATTATTTGTACAGTAATCTTCAAATTTTAACCAATCGCCATTGTATTTATCTCTAGTATTTTTCGCCTTAGATTTTTCTCTTAGTTTGCTTACATTATCATTAAGTGATATTTTAACCATATTATATATTACGATAATTACAGTTATCGTAAATAATAGTCAAGCATAAAAATTAATATATATATATCAGTATTATATATATAATATTTTATATCATTTATAATATCATAAACTAGATATAGATTTTCACGTGTAATAAAATACTGTATATAGTGTATAGAATGGAACAATTACCGCAGATTTCAGCTGATTCCCAGATCTTTGTATTAACGGGTGCTGGTATAAGTAAAGAGTCTGGGATTGAAACTTTTAGAGACTCTGATGGACTTTGGAATAACCATAGGATTGAGGATGTTGCCAGTCCCGAAGGTTTCTATAGAAACCCTACTCTTGTCTATGATTTTTATAATAAACGTCGAAAAGAACTAAATTCAGGAATTAAGCCAAATAGGGCCCATATTCTTCTTCATGAATTAGAAAAAACATATAAAATTCATATAGTTACTCAAAATATCGATAATTTGCATGAGATTGGAGGATCATCATCAATAATTCACATGCACGGTGAGCTAAATAAAGCGAGATGTATAATAAATGATAATCATTTGTTTGAGTGGACAGAGGACCTAAATGAGATGCATAAATGCCCTAAATGCGGTTCTCAAATGAGACCTCACATAGTGTGGTTTGGTGAAATGCCTATGCAAATGGATGAAATTTATGATTTGGTCGAACAATCTAGTCTATTTGTTTCTATAGGCACATCAGGACAAGTCTACCCTGCTGCCGGTTTCGTTTCAATGTTTAAAGATATGGACAAACCAACAGTTGAATTAAATTTAGAGCCATCAAGTAATCAAAATCAATTTGATTATGCTATTCATAAACCTGCAACAGTTGCCGTTGAAGAATTTAAAAACTTACTTTTAAGTAATAAAAAAAACTAATTTATTCACATTATTAAATTTTTTTGAACAAATAATTTTTTCTAGAACTTTCATTATAAAGAATCATTCGCATTAATGTTTTTATGACAAGAAAACGTCCTGATTACACTGAAGCGCGTAATTATTACATAAAAGGAGAGAGAAATGAGTACCCTACTCTTCAAGACATTGCTACAGAATTCAATTATTCTTTGTCAACCTTAAGAAAACAAGCAGCAAACGAAGGATGGCTTGCAAAAAGAAAAGAAAGGATTGGTCTTAAAGAAACAATAAAAATGAGAAAGGAATTTATGGGAAAAGCATCTAAGCTTACTAATGTTTCCTTTAATGCGATAAGTGCAGCAGAATATATAATCAAAAAAATTCAAGAAGATCAAAAGCAAATTGAATTAGGAAATAAAATCTTTGATGTACACATAGCGACAAAGCAAATTTGGGCCTTAAATAATGCTATGAAACTTGTGGAAAGAGGTCAGCAAACACTTGATGAAATTGAAAATGGACACATGTCCCCTCTTGATGATTTTTCGTTTTTATAATTTTATACGAATAAAAAACATTCTTCTAAGAAATACAATTAATTTGTGTGGACCTATTTTTTTAAAATATGTAATATTGCATATTTTCCAGATAAGACTGAAGAACTGATTATTGCATCATTATATTTTTTTTCAAATTCATTTTGTGGTAATTCTCCAAAGCTTTCTTTCATTTCTATATTCAGAGCATAAGCTTTAATATTATATATATGCATTCCGTGTGGAGGACATGGCCCATCATAATTTTCTTTGTAATTACTGTTTTGGCCACTCCTGCCAATACCAATTTTTCCATCTTTCATTGCTGGCAATTCGTTTACGTCAGTTGGGATATTATATAATATCCAATGAACCCAAATTTTACCTGCCAGGCTCATTGCATCTGGATCATCCATTATTAATACAATTGATTTAGCATTTTCAGGGACATTAGAGATATTTATTGGAATAGATATATTCTCACCACCTCTTTTCTCACAGGCATACTTTTTTGGTATACTTTCTCCATCATTAAATGCTGAAGACGTTATTTCTATAGCATTACAACTAAAAGATAATAATAAAAGTGCTGATAAAAAATATTTAATCATAGTTTTACAATAAAACATTTTATAAAATTAATATTAAACAAATATTAATAATAATTTTTAATAAAATAAGGACTCTTCCATATAATTAGCTTATATATCAACTGGGTGAGTGGTAAGGCCTATCACTTACCCTTTTTCTAATTAATTTGAGGCTCAACTGTTATGAATTTTTTATTAATCCATGAGTTGATTCCACTTTGTGCATTGTAAATAATAGTATTAAATTTCTCATCTATCATATTAGCGACTACCTTAGATCTTTTTCCTGATCTACAAATTAAGATTATTGGATCGGTTACATTTATTTCTAGTTGTAATTTTTCGAACCATTCATCAAAATTATAATTCCCCTCTTCATCGAAAAAAGTTAGTAAAATACTATTTGGAATAACGCCGGTTTGATCCCACTCTGAACTTCTTCTTACATCTACAATTGGAATATTATCGTTTGATAATTTTATCATTTCTTGATCATCGACATCTATAACTTCTGCAAATGCAAATTTAACAATCAATAAAGAAACTATGATCTTTATATAAAATCTAATATTCATTAATTTTCTTCACAATTAGTTTTGTAGTTATTTAAAAGAATTAATCGTGTTCTCCACCTGGATCATTTTTTGGCAAAGCAACTTTATAAGGATTGCCATATTTATCTCTGTAGATAACGCTACCTCGTGCTCTATTCGCTGAATGGTAACCTTCTCTAAATTTATAGACATTCTCAGATATTTTAAAAGTAGCAATAGTGATAGCAATGGCTGCGATTAAAAGAAAATGTGTAGCAAAAGTTACTCCCATTACATACCAGGATCCAACATAAAGACTGAATGCGATACACCACATCCAAGCTAATATTTGCAATACCATGTGTCTTACTTGTAGGTCGGGAATGTGCTTTAATGGGTTAAAGTCATGATTCATAACACTATCCCAACATTCAACTATAAATTGTCGCATGTTTATCAAATAGGTCTTTATTTTAAATAGTAAATACCTTTTTAAATATCATTAATATTTAAAAATAAATTTTATTTAAAATTATTTTTTATATTATTCGACCTCCTTAGCTTATCAACCCTTCATTTTTTCTTATTCGTAAGTGTTCACGACATATACGCCACACTATTGATACTTATAAAAGTCAAATTTATAAAAATTAATTTTATAAAAAAAAAATTAAAAAAATTTTAAAAAAATTTTATTTTGTACAGGTTGTCACATTTTTTTATTTTTTTTCAAACTATTTCAAAAATATTAGAAAAGGAAATAATATGAAAAAAATATTTATTACATTAATTATTCCATTCGTATTTTTTGCTAATGTTTTAAAAGCAGACGGACACAAACATGATATTGTTGACACTGCTGTTAAAGCTGGCGCGTTTAATACATTGGTTGCTGCAGTACAAGCAGCTGACTTAGTTGATACACTTAAAGGCATGGGTCCTTTTACAGTATTTGCACCAACAGACGATGCATTTGCTCTAATTGACGAAGCAACTTTAAATGATCTTCTTAAACCAGAAAATAAAAGTACTCTAGCTGGAATTTTAACATACCATGTTCTTTCAGGTAAAGTAATGTCAGGAGACATATCTGGAACGATCGAAGCAGTAACAGTTAATGGTCAAAAATTAATTGTAAAAGCAGAAAACGGTAAAGTTTTTGTAAATGATGCAGAAGTAATTACTGCAGATATTGAAACTACAAATGGCGTTATTCATGTCATTAATAAAGTAGTATTACCACAATAATTAATTAGCCCTTATTTTAAGGGCTAACCCACTTTAATTATTACCAAACTCTTCTTTAAAATTTAGTTTGGCATTTCTATTGACGTAACAAAATTTAAGGTATCACCACCCATAAATTGAACACCATTTAAATAGCTACCTCCACCAGTCACTCCTTCAAACTTACCTGTTCCTGAAATAAATGTCCAATCTCCTCCACCTGTAGCAGGCTCCCAATTTCCACTTGTTAGAAAAAGATCTCCATCAGTATCATGAACTGTACACATAAAAAATCCCGCTAGAGGTATGCCATCTTTATTTGCAATACCTTTACCCTTACAGTCTGCCATAACTTCTTTAGGCCATCCTTCTGGAGCATCATCATAAATCCAAAAAGAATCATTGCTCCAGTTCCAAATTTGAGCTTCACTAGCTGTTACTATCGGTGCTTCAAAACCACTTGTATTATATGCGGTTCCAGTAAATTCATATTTTTCACCAGCAAATGCTGAACCAAATATTAAAAAAATGGAAGATGTAAAGATTACTAATAATTTATTTTTCATATTATTCCTCTTTTGTTTTTATAGTTTGATGAAATTTTATTTAGGTATTAGAAATTCATAATTCAATAATAATATCATTACAGAACTTTTAATAAATCCCCATCATCAATCATTGCTTCAACTTGAGGAAAAGTACACATTGGTGCCCAACTCATCATGAAGCTGTGAAGTTTTTCATGACTTTCTGCATCTACAATTACATAACCATAGCCACTAGCTGAATTATGAACTCTAGCAATTTTAGTCACTCCTTCAGGAAATTCAGCATCTCTTTCTTCTTGAGTCATATTTTTAAATAACTCTTGTGCAGCTAATTTCTTATCTTCATATACAACATACTTTAAGTGATATAACATTTTGTATCCTTTCAATTAAATTATTATGGATTAACTTAACACCAACTAAGAAGATTGTTAATGAACTCTGCTATATAATTATATCATGTCTATATTGCTTCTAAAGCATTTATCTAACAGTAAAAAATATGTAACAAATTGGATATATTAGATATAAAATTTTTAATGATAAAAAGATATGAGTGATCAAATTGTAGGTGTTTTTATTAAGTTGAAAATCAAAGACATGGATAGTGGATGGAGTGAATTTATTAAATCAACAGTAAGTAAAGTAAAGGATTTAGGATACCCTTCTCAATACGAATATTATGTTAAAGAAGATATTATTGATCTTCACGAAAGATTTCCAAATAATGAAACTTGGATAAAACATATTGATTTCTTTGGAGCAAATGTTGCAGATGATTTTCTCAGTCATTTTAATATAGAATATTTTAATGTTTATGGACCAGTAAATGATCAAGTGAAGGAATTACTTGATGATTTCAATCCGGTTTTTTACAATATTGTAGGGAAATTATAATTTTTGATTTTACTAAACAAAAGGAGATTTATGTTATTTGAAAAATTACAAAAAGCACGTTCAGATAAAGATGCTAAAGCTCATAGAGCACTCTTTCATGATGATCATGAATTTATCAGTCATAAACAAAATAAAGTTTTTAAAAAAAATGAAGGCAGTGAAGAACAAGTATTAGAAATGTTTAATAATATTACTGAAGCAAAAGTTCGTTGTATCTATGAAAACGAAGAAATTTTAGTTACTCATCGTTTCAATACCTATGCATCTGGAGACAAGGAAGCTCTGATGATAGTAGCATTAAAAAAAGATGGATTAATATGGAGAACAGAGACTGGCGCTACAGAAATGTAAATAAACTTATTTTTAAGGAGGAATTATGAAAAAAGGATATTGGGTTGGACAAGTAAAAGAAATTAAAAATGAAGAAAAATGGGGACAATATTTAGAGAAATTTATGAATATTGTTGCTGAGGAAGCAGAAAAGAAATCAGGAAATTTTGTACCTACTGCTAGCAGTGAACCAAAATTCTATGTTCAAAAGAATTTTGATTTATTATATTCAGCAGTCGTTGAATTTAATAGCGTGCAGGACGCAATAGATGGTTACAATGATCCTCGTTATCAAGAAGCTTTGGCACATTTAGGTGAAAATAAAGAAGATGTTGTTGTAAGAAATTTAGTAATTATAGAAGCAAATTAAATAGCTAAATTAATTAACTATAGACTAATATATTCAACTAAAAGAAATAAAAAAAAAGGACGTATTATGAAAATTATTATGAATGTTAAATTAAAAGAAGGTTATGAAAAATGGAAAAATCTTTTTCTCAGTGTTGATATTCATAGAGAAAAATATGGAATAAAAGTTTTAGCATATGGACATCCTAAAGATGATGAAACTAAAATTTATCAAGTTTTAGAAATTGAATCGATGGAAAAAATGCAACAAGCTATGCAAGATCCAGAATTAGCAAAACTTAGAACTGATGCTGGTGTTGATTTAGATAGTCAAGAACTAGTATTTTTAGTTGAGTAGATTTTAACAAAAAACTAAACTATAAACTTATGGGGTATAAAGCCCTCTCCACTAAGGGAGTTTTGCCTTATTAATATTAAATGATTAGTATTTTCTTTAATAAATTACTAATTTGATCTTAATAATAAGTCTGTAGCTTTATCTGCTATTGCCATAGCTGGAGCATTAGTATTCGCTCCAACAATTGTTGGCATCATCGAGACATCAAAAACTCTTAAATTTTTTATTCCCTTAACTTCAAGTTTTGTATTTAAAACAGCCATTTCATCATTATCTTTACCCATTTTACATGTTCCAACAGGGTGCCAATTTGTTTTAATCATTTTTTTTGAATAATTAATAAGATCTTCATCAGAATTTATGGATTGACCAGGAACTGTTTCCTCCAATACAATATCGGATAAAGGTTTTGTTTGAATAACCTTTCTTGCAAGTTTTACGGCATTTAACATAACATTCATATCATCTCCATGACTTAAGAAATTTGGATCAATAAGAGGTAAATCTAATGGATTGGCAGATTGAATTCTAACCTCTCCTCTTGATTTTGGATTCATCAGACAAGATGTAAGAGTTAAACCGTGATCAGGTTCTATACCTTTTGTATCTCTATCAGTATACATTATGGGCACACAATACAGTTTGATTTTTGGATCAATTTTATCTTCTAAATTTTCTGGGTTAAAAAAAGAACAACTATCAACACCTTGGGATCGAACAGGGCCTGAATTAAATAATAAATACTGAATTCCATTTTTTATCATTCGCCATCCTTCATCTTGTTTATAATAACTATAACCAGGTTTAACTCTGGAGATGACAGGCACTTCATGATGATCCTGCAAATTTTTACCTACACCTTTTAAATTTTCAATTACTGGAATATTAAATTTTTGTAATTGCTCTTCTTCCCCTATTCCTGAATGCATTAAAATTTTAGGTGTTACGTACGCTCCTGCAGTTAAAATAATATCATTCGCAAAATATTTAGTTGGTTTACCATTTGATACACATTCCACACCAATAGCTTTTTTTTGATCAAGGATAATTTTTGTTACTACTGAATTAGTTTTAATTTCTAAATTTTTATTATTAGTTTTTGATTGTAAAAAAGCACTGTACACATCACACCTTTTGCCATTTCCAATAGTGTATTGCATAGTTCCTACACCGTATTGATCACCATCATTGAAATCATCATTATACGGCAAACCCATAGCTTGCATTGTTTTGATATATAAATTTGTTCCTTCTACAATATAACCAGGATCAGAAACTTTTAAGTTACCTTTGTTTCCATGATATTCATTTTGAATACGTTGATTATTTTCAAGTTTAACAAAATGATTGAGTAAAGAGTTCCAGTTCCAATTACTATCTTCAGTCTCCTCTTCCCATTTATTATAATCTGATGGTTTCCCTCGCATATATACCATACCGTTAACCTTTGAACCTCCACCAAGTGTTTTGGCTTGTGCTATAAAATGCTGACGGTTATTTAATTGTTTTTGTGGTATAGATTCATAAAATTTTAAGAATGGACTATTTTCTAAACCTTTAATCCAACCAGCTGGCATCGATAAAAGTAAATTATTGGATTTAATTCCTTCCTCTAAAATTAAAACAGATGCACCATGTTCAATTAATTTTGTTGCTGTAATAATTCCTGATGTTCCTCCACCGGCTATTATAAAATCATATTTTTTTGTCATGAGTTTATTCGTATCTTAAGGCATCAATAGGATTTAAATTTGCAGCTTTTCTTGCTGGATAGAAACCAAATATAATTCCAATTGATGAAGAGAAAATAAAAGAGAGTACTATTGACATATAATCAAGACTCATTTTCCATTTAAAATATTCACTGACACCGAATATTACTCCTAATCCTAAAGCAATTCCTATAAGGCCTCCTATAAGTGATATCATTAATGATTCAATCAAGAACTGAAGAAGTATATCTCGTTTTTTTGCACCAACAGACATACAAACGCCAATTTCTTTTGTTCTCTCTGTAACAGTAACAAGCATAATGTTCATAATACCTATGCCCCCTACTATTAACGAAATACCTGCAACAGTTGCAAGAAGTATAGACATTACCCTTGATGACTCTTGTCTAGCATTTAAAAATTGTGCGTAGTTTCTAATTACAAAATCAGGATTACCATTAGCAGAAATTTTATGAAGCTTTCGCATAACTGTATCAACATCTTTTTCTGTTTTAAAAAGTAAATCAGACGACCTTACATTAATAGTCATGCTACGAATTTGATCACCTGGAAATTTTTTTGCTACTAATCGTTGTTTAGCAGTTTTTAAGGGAACAATTATTGTATCATCTAAATCTGCCCAAGCTGTTCCACCTTTTGCATCTAGTAAGCCTATAACTGTAAATGGAACTTTATTAATTCGAATGACTTCATCAATGGGACTATCAGTATCAAATAAATTTTTTTGAACAGTTTTACCTATAATGGCAACTCTTGAGCCTGAATCTAATTCTTCTTCTTCAAAACTTCTTCCATTTTCGAATTTCCAGTTTCCTAGATCAAAATAATCATTTGTTGTACCAGTAACTGTAGCAAGCCAATTATTTCCATTGGCAACAATTTGTGTACTTAAGCTTACTCTTGGTGCGATAGCTTTTATTGCTGGTAATTCTTCTTTAAGAGCTTCCATATCTTTTAAAGTTAACGTGTTAACCGAATTAGCACCCATCGATACACCTCTATTGGAAGAACTCTGAGACCTAACGATTAAGTTATTTGATCCAAATCGTTCTATTTGTTGTTCAACTTCAATCCTAGCACCTGAGCCAATTGAAATCATAGTAATAACTGAACTAACACCAATGATGATACCAAGAGATGTTAAGATACTTCTTAAGATGTTGGAGCGTAAACTTTTTTGTGAGAGATATATAAGATCAGTTATTGACATTTTTTCTATCCTCTAAAATTCTACCATCTTTCATCTTTATTATTCTTGATCCATAATTAGCAATATCATCTTCATGCGTTACGAGAACTATTGTTATCCCTTTTGCATTAAGATCATTCAGAATTTTCATTATTTCTAAACCTGTTTTACTATCCAAAGCACCTGTTGGTTCATCTGCTAAGATTAATTTAGGTGAACCAGCAATTGCTCTTGCTATAGATACTCTTTGTTGTTGACCGCCTGATAACTGATTAGGTCTGTGATGTACTCTATCTTTTAATCCAACACTCTCTAAAGCTTCGATGGCTAGTTTATTTCTTTCTTTTAAATTTTTACCAGAGTATAGAAGTGGAAGCACAACATTTTCTGTAGCATTTAATCTTGGAAGTAAATTAAAGTTTTGAAAAACAAATCCTATATCTTTGTTTCGTAACTCGGCTAGTTTATTGGAATTCAATGTTGAAACATTATTATTTCTAAAATGATATTCACCACTAGAAGGAACATCCAAACAACCAATAATATTCATTAAAGTAGATTTACCAGATCCTGATGAGCCCATAATACTAACAAAATCACCTTCATTGATTGAAAGGTCAATTTTATCTAACGCTAGAAGTTTGTTATCTCCCATGACATATTCTTTGGAGAGAGAATTTATATTAATCATCTTAAAATAATCGTAGAGCTTTTTTTTCAGACGTTTCGACAATAATTTTAGATATTACATCATCACCTTCTTCTACTTCACCTTTTATTATTTCGGTATAGCCACCAGAATTAAGACCAGTAATTAAATCAATTTGTTCATGTGATCCTTCAACTAATTTAAATACTTTTTTAACGTTCAATGATTGTTTTAATTCAAAATATTTATTTCTTTGCTCATCAGTTAATAATTCTACTAACGCATTTTCAATATACAATTGTATTTCTTTTCTAATTTTTTCAGGAGATAAATTTTTAGCTTCTAAAGAGCCTCTTACTTTACCTAATTTTGGATACACACTTCTCATTTTGTTTTGTTGATCAGCAGTCATATTTATTTGAGCCATGATTTCTTGCATTTGAGATGCACCACCACCACCCCATCTACTACCTCCTGAATTTTGTTTAGGTTTTTGGTTAAGCTTTACAGAAAGTGCAGAATTTTTAACTTTTAAAACATCTTCTTTATTTTGAACAATAATATCAACGTTGGCTGTCATACCAGGTAAAAGTAAATTTTCAGGGTTATCAAATGATGCAATAACTTCATATGTGATTACATTTTGATCATCTATTGGTGAATAACGTATTTGACTTATCGTAGCATTTAATTTTCTATCAGGAAAAGCATCAGTGGAGAATTCTACAATCTGATTTAATTGTATATTCCCTATATCTGATTCATCTATAAAAATTTCTATATTCATATTTGATAGTGTTTCTGCAATAGTAAACATTATAGAATCTTTTTGATAAGCTCCTAGAACATCACCTACACTAATATGTCTATCTAAAATAAAACCATCAATGGGTGAGACTATTTTAGTTTTTGTTAGGTCTAATTCTTCACTTTCTAATGTAAGTTCTGATTGTTGAATTATTTTTTCTACTTCTTCAAGTTCTGCTTTAATAATCTCAATTTGTGCTTTTCTTGAATTAATAACAGCATCCAATGATGAGATTTCAGATTTTAATGTAGCATTTTGAATAATAGCACTTTCATAATCAAAATTAGTATCGTCAAATTCTTTTTTAGAAATAAATTTTTTATCAAATAAAGTTTTTCTTTCTTCAAGGTTTTCTTCTAACTTGCTTAAATATAAAGCACTATCATTTAATCTTGATTCAGCACCTGATTTATTTGAGATTGCGTTATTTAATTCTGATTTAGCTTTTTCAAGACTGGCTTTTTTTTGTTTTAATTTAGATTTTGATATATCAACTAAAGTTTGAGACTCTTTTACACTTAGAATAAAAGGATTTTGATCAAAAATTGCAAGAACTTCTCCTTTATTAATTTTTTCATTAAAATCTTTATTAATCTCAACTATTTTTCCAGATATCTCTGATGATAATACTAATGTTGATGTTGGTATAATTTTACCAGTAGCAGAAACTGTTTTTTTTATATTTCCTTTTTCAATTTTTATATATTCATAACTTGTTGTTGAAACTTCAGAATTACTAGAAGTGTAATAATAATACCCTCCTCCCGCAATAACTAAAACTATAACTAATAAAATTAATCTTCTCATATATTATTGAATTTTGGCATGAATATAGTTTTAGATTGTAAAAAGATACAATATAATGGTGTGGGGTATAAAGTCAGCTCCACTGCTGAAGTTTTGCCCCACTTATCCTTATGTTCTCAGTGTTGTTTTAGCTACGACTAATTGCTCAAGTTTATTTTCTCTAAAGACAATAAAGATACCACTTGAGACAATGAGAAAAATTCCAATAAATGAATATAAATCTGGAATTTCAGAAAAAATAAAATACCCAACAATTATCGCAAATATTAGATGAATATATTCCAAGATACTACAGCTAAGAGGTGATGCCAATCGATAAGCGCCAATTAAGCAAAACAAACCTAGGCCTCCAACTATAGAAATAAAAATTATTATTGCCAATGTTCGATAATCATTAAATATCCATGGATTACTTAAAATATAAAAAATAGATAAATTAAAATCATAATTATGAATTAAAATACTAATTATACTTCCACCAATAATGGCGCCAATAAAGACATGAAATGTTTGTTGAAATAAAGAATCATTGGCAGCAGTTTTTTTAGCTAAAACCATACTCAAAGAATAAGTGCAAGCTGCAATAATAGGAAAAAACATATAAATATTTATATTATTAAATTCAGGTTTGATGATAAGGATAGTACCGCTAAACCCAATACAAATAGAAAATAATCTATTTATTCCAAATTTTTTTTTTAATATAAAATAAGAAAAGATAGTCATAAAAAATGGACTCACAAAAAATAAACTAGTAGCCTCTGCAAGACTAATTTGACTCAAAGAAATAAAAAACATAGTGAAGCCGAAGAGAAAAGTTGAACTTCTAAATATTGCTATATACGGATGAGCTGAACGAAAGGTAATAGATTGTTTATTATAAGTAAGATAAGCAGCTAATAATAAAAATCCTATTGAGCCCCTAAATACAAGTATCTGCAATAGGGAGGCATCAAATATTGTATATTTAATTAATACATCTTGCGTAAATATTAATATGACTCCTATTAGGAGAATTAGAAGACCCTTAATATTATCACTCATTATTGTTTCTAATTATACTTTTTAAGTATTAGTTTAATAAAAAAATAATATATAATTATTATAATGGTTTTTTATCTTATAACTCCACTTATTTTAATTCTTTCTAGCTCTTTAGGATTAATAATTAATCCCTCTTGGTCTATTTCACCTTTTATTTGGGTGTTTGTATTAGTGCCAATAATTGATTTAGTATTACCTTATTTAAATAAAGATGATGTTGAATTAAAAGAAAATGTTCTACACAATTTCTCTATTTTAATTATTCTTCCTTGCATATTATTTTTAATCATTTTTGGTTTAATTGTTGTTTCTTCTGCAAGTATTAATTTATTAACTGCCGCTGCCTTGGGAGCATCTGTAGGTATGTCAGGAGGCTCAATTGGAATTACAACTGCACACGAACTTATTCATCGTAAAAATAAATTTATGCGAAGTATTGGAGTATTTTTACTTGTTTTATGTTGCTATGGGCATTTTCGTATTGAACATATTTATGGACATCATTTAAATGTTGCAACTAAAGAAGATCCTGCAACTGCTAGAAGAGGAGAAAATTTTTATTTTTATTTTATACGCTGTGTAATTAATAGTGTAATTTCTTCATGGAAAATTGAAAAAAATATTCTCGAAAGAAAAAAATTAAATACCTTTAGTTTTCAAAATAGAATGATTCATTATTTTGTATTAGAATTTTTATTTTTAGTATTTGCTTATCTAATTGCTGATATTAATGGTTTAGTTTTTGTGATCTTTCATTCATTTGTCTCAATAATTTTATTGGAGTTAGTAAATTATATTCAGCATTATGGTTTAGAGAGAACAAAAGAAAATGGACGGTACGAAAGATTTACAGATTTACATTCTTGGAATAGTCGTCATATATCTGCAAATTGGTCGACATTTAATTTAGGTCTTCATGCAGAGCATCACCAAAGTGCATCAAAACCCTATCCCCTTTTATCTCAAGAAGAAAAAGCAATTGAAATGCCTGCTAATTATTCCATCATGTTAATTATGGCCTTACTGCCCACTTTGTGGTTTTTTGTGATGGATAGAAAAATAGATAATCTAAAAACAATTTAATTTAATATGATAGATTTTTTTTCTAAGTTAAAAGATAATCGTGTTTTTCAATTTTCTGTTGTTGTTATAATTATATTAAATGCCATTCTTATTGGAGCAACAACATATCAATTAGATCCTATATTTTTGAATACTATTCATTTACTTGATTATGCGATCACAGTTTTCTTTGTTATTGAAATACTCATTCGTTTTATTGGTGAAAAAGAAAAGAAAAATTTCCTTAAAGATGGTTGGAATGTATTTGATACAATAATTGTAGCTATTTCTCTTATTCCAATTCCAAATAACTCAAGTTTTTTAGTGTTACGACTTCTTCGTATATTTAGAGTCTTACGATTGATATCTGTTATTCCTGAACTGAAAAAAATTATTGAAGCTATTCTTGCATCTATAAAAAGAGTATTTTTTGTTAGCCTCCTTCTTTTTATTATACTCTATATTTACGCTACAATGGGCTCAATCTTATTCGGTGAAGATGATCCAGAAAGATGGGCTGATCTAGGTATCTCGCTTATTACTCTCTTTCAGGTTTTAA
>CACLXJ010000004.1 GCA_902610845.1 uncultured Alphaproteobacteria bacterium
TGGTTTCCGCTGGGACAAGGGGAGATGGATTTATAGGTGAAGATGTTACTGAAAATATTTTAAATATAAAAAATATTCCATCAAAGTTAAAAAAAGACTTTCCAGATTTTATTGAAATTAGAGGAGAGGTATTCTTGAATAAGAGTGATTTTGAGAAACTTAATTCTAAGTTAGAAAATAAATCTAAATTTGCTAATCCAAGGAATGCTGCAGCTGGTAGCCTAAGACAACTTGATATTTCTATTAGTCATAGTAGACCACTTAAATTTATACCTCATGGTATAGGTAAATGTTCTTATAATTTTGAGAATATTGAGAATTATTATGATCAACTTAAGAATTGGAACATTGCCCCAAATAATTTAAGCAAAAAATGTCAATCAGTTAAAGAAATTATTAAATTTTATAATCAAATAGATCAAAAAAGATCAGGTATTGATTATGATATTGATGGATTTGTCGTAAAAATAAATAGTTTTAAACTACAAGAAAGATTAGGTTATGTAGGAAAAAACCCAAGATGGGCAGTTGCTGTAAAGTTTTCTGCTGAAAAAGCTAATACTATAATTGAATCTGTTGATTTCCAAGTTGGAAGAACTGGCGCTATAACACCTGTAGCTAGATTGCAACCTGTGAATTTAGGCGGTGTCATTATATCTAATGCTTCTTTACATAATTTTGATGAAATAAATAAAAAAAAAATAAATGTTTTAGATCTTGTTGAAATTGAAAGAGCAGGAGATGTTATTCCATATGTTACAAGATTAGTTAAAAAAAATAGTAAATTAAATACCAAAATAAAACCTCCTAGAAATTGTCCTATCTGTAAGAGTAATGTTTTAAAAGAAAAGGATGAAGCAATACTTAGATGTACAAATACATATGGTTGTGGTTCACAAAAAATAAGGAGAATAATTCATTTCGTCAGTAAGAAAAGTTTAAATATTGATGGATTTGGTGAGAAACAAGTTAAGCAATTATTTAAATTAAAATACATAAATAAAGTGGAAGATATATTCAATCTTGAAAAGTTTGAATCAGAAATAATTGAGTTAGATGGTTGGGGTCAATTATCTTATACTAATTTAATTAATTCTATCAATAATGCAAAAAAAATATCACTTGATAAATTTATTTATTCACTTGGCATTAGATTTATTGGAGAAATTAATGCTGAAATTTTAGCAAATGAGTTTAAACAGCTAGATGAATTTATTTCATCTTCAAATAATATAAGCATATTAGAAAATATTGACGGTTTAGGACCAAAAGCAATTTCTTCAATTATAGATTTTTTTTCAAAAGATATAAACAAAGAAACTATTAAAATATTAAAAAATCATTTATCAATTACATTTATAAAGAATGAAGCATTAGATAATTTTTTTTCTAATAAACATTTAGTTTTTACTGGCACATTATCCAAATTATCAAGAGATGAAGCTAAATATTTAGCAAAAACTAAAGGAGCAAAAATATTGTCTAGTATTAGTAAAAAAACAGATTTTCTAATTGCTGGAGAAAAAGCAGGGTCAAAAATAAATAAAGCAACACAATTAGGGGTTAAGATTTTAAACGAAAAAGAATTTCTTAAAAAAATTAATCAATAATTTTCAAAAATTTTAAATATACTTTTTTTGAAGAAAAATTCTCAAAATCAATTAAAGCTTTATCACCATCTAGTTTTATAATTTTTCCGTTTCCAAATTTTTGATGATAGACATTTTTTCCTTTAGAAATATCTACTTCATTTTCAAAATCCTGATTAAAATCCCAATCAATATTATTTTTTTTTGAGTTTTCTAACAATCTTCTTCTTCCTGGTGTAATAATTTCTTCACTAAATGAGTCAGTTTCTAAAAAATTATCTAAAAAGTTATTATCTTGAATATATTTTGAGTCGTTTATCTCTACTTTATCTTCTGGTAGCTCACTTATAAATCTTGATGGTAAATTATAATCATGTGATGCAAAAGAGTATCTATTTTGATTTACATAGGTAATATAAATCTTTTTTCTTGCTCTGGTTAAAGCGACATAAGCCAACCTTCTTTCTTCTTCTAATCCCTGATTACCAGACTCCTCTATTGATCTTTGGCTTGGAAAAACTCCTTCTTCCCAACCAGCTAGAAATACGTAATCAAATTCTAATCCTTTAGCTGCATGCATTGTCATAAGAGTTATTGTTTCTTCTGAAGTATTTGTTATGTTTTCCATGACCAAAGATACATGTTCCAAAAACCCCTCTATGTTTTCAAATTCTTTTAAACTTTCTATAAATTCATTTAAATTATCTATTCTTGATAGACTGTCAGGTTTATTTGATTTTTCTTCCTCTTTTTTTAAGTAATCTAAATAGCCAGAATCTTCTATAATTACTTTAGCTAATTCAATATGATCAAATTTCTTCTTAACCTTTTGCCATTTTAAAATGTTGTCAGTAAAATTATATAATTCTCCCTTGGCTTTAGAATTACTCTTAAATGTCAGTTGTTGTGCAGATTCAAATAGAGAAATATTATTCATTCTTGCATAGCTGCTGATTTTACTAACCGTTGATTTTCCAATTCCTCTTTTAGGTACATTAATAATTCTTTCAAAAGCTAAGTCATCAGATAGATTATTTGTTAATCTTAAATACGCAATTATATCTTTGATTTCTTTTCTTTCATAGAATCTTAATCCTCCAATTATTTTATAAGGCAGTCCAAGATTAATTAATCTTTCTTCAAACGACCTAGTGTGTGCAGCAACTCGAAATAAGATTGAGATCTCACTCAAATTTATTTTATCTTTTATTATGTTTTCTATTTTGTCTGTTACAAAAACAGACTCCTCTTTTGTCTCCCAAAATCCATTAATAGTAATTTTTTCACCAATCTGATTTTTACTCCATAATTCTTTTCCGTATCTTCCTTTATTTTTAGAAATAAGAGTTGATGCACAACTTAATATATTTCTTGTTGATCTATAATTTTGTTCCAGTCTTACAATTGTTACATTCTTAAAATTTTTTTCAAAGTTTAATAAATTAGTTACATCAGCTCCTCTCCAAGAGTATATTGATTGATCATCATCACCAACACAACATATATTTTTATTTCCTCTATATAAAAAATGTATCCATTGTTGTTGTATCGGATTAATATCTTGATATTCATCTACATGAATATATTTAAATATCTTTTGGTATTTTAATAATATATTATTATTTTTTTGAAAAATTTTTATACAAAATAAAATTAAATCACCAAAATCAACACTATTTAATCGAAGAAGTTCAGACTGATAAATACTATAGATTTTTCGAATTTCTTTATCGTTTTTCCGATATTTATTTTCACTCAATTCATTGGCGCTTATTCCTTTATTTTTTAAATTATCTATTGCTGATAAATAATATTTAGGTGAAGTTTCTTTTGTGTCTATTTTTTCTAACTCACAAATATTTTTAATCAATTTTAACTGGTCATCCACATCAATAATTAAAAAATTTTTTCTTAATCCTACTTCCTCAGAATGTTGTCTTAGTATTCTTAGTGACAAAGAGTGAAATGTTCCTACCCACATATTATCTATGGGGAAATTTAATGCATCTCCGATTCGTGACTTCATTTCGCTTGCAGCTTTATTTGTAAAAGTAACTGCTAAAATTTGCCTGGGAGTAGCAAGTTTTTTAATTAATATATTCAAGATTCTAAAGGTTAATACCCTTGTTTTGCCACTGCCTGCACCAGCTAAAACAAGTAATGAACCATCAGTTTGCTGTACAGCATTTCTTTGCTCTTTATTTAATAAATCAAGATAATTTTGCGAATTTTCTGTCATTTTTTTGCTATATTAGAGATATATATAATATAATTTTTAAACTATATTAAATAATAGTTTAGATATTAGTAATTAGTCTATGAGTAAAAAAATTATAATTCTATTTTTTCTGTTTTTGTGTTTACTATCCTATGAAGTAATTGCAAGTGATGCTGATCAGGTAAATACTGACTCAGAGGATTTTGAAACAACCACGATAGAGGATGAAATATATGATCCTTTTGAGCCAGTAAATAGAGCCATATTTAGTTTTAACAATATAGCTGATAGAATTGTTTTAGAGCCAATTGCAAAAGGCTACAAAAAATTACCTTCTCCACTACAAAGTGGAATGAATAATTTTTTGAGTAATTTAAGAGCTCCCTTGGTTGTTGTGAACCAATTATTACAAGGTCAAGGTGAAAATGCCATTCAATCATCAGGAAGATTTATTCTTAATAGTACTGTGGGTGTATTAGGTTTATTTGATGTAGCTGAAAAAATTGGTCTTGAAGAAAAAGAGGAGGATTATGGACAAACACTTGCAACTTGGGGTGTTGGAGATGGTTTTTATATAGTACTTCCATTATTTGGGCCATCAAATCTTAGAGATACTTCAGGAATGGTTTTAACAATGATTACTGATCCAATTAATGCATATGCAGTAAGTGAGGGTGAAGCTTGGTTAGTACCAATGAGAACAGCTGTTAATGCAGTTGATACAAGATCACAAATAATTGATGAAGTTAATGCATTAAGAGATAATTCAGTAGATTATTATGCTGCAGTAAGAAGTTCTTACTATCAAAACCGAAAAGCAGCAATTAATAATTTCGATGACTCAGAATTAACCCCTCTTCCTCTTATTAGTATTGAATTTGAATAATGAAATTTTATTTATTTATTTTTATTTTTATAATTTTTATTTCAAAAAATTTATATTCTGATGAAACATCAGAATGGCTTAAAAAAGAAATTGATATAATTCTTGAAGCTTATAAAAATCAAAATCTCTCTAATAAAAACAGATTTCTTTTAATTGAAAAAACAATTAATAATAATTTTGCTGGTACTGGAATAGCTAAGTTTGTTGCAGGAGAAGCTTGGAAAAAATCAGATAAAAGTACAAAAAAAATCTATATTAATAATTTTAAACGACATTTGGCTCTAAATATAGCCTCAATGATGCAGGGTTATTCAGACCAAACATATGAATTAACAAAATCAAAATATGACAACAAAAACCAAATCACTTTAATTGATATGGAAATTTTTTCAGATACTGGATCAGTTGTTGTAACATGGCGAGTAAAAGAATCAAAAGATCGTTTTTTTGTTATTGATTTAATTGTTGCTGATATTTCTTTAGTAGTAACAAAAAGATCAGAATTTAATTCTATGTTAAAAAAAGTTGATAATGATCTTTCAAAATTTAATGAAGTTTTGTTTGAACAAAATCAGATAAGCTTCAACAAAATTACTAACTAATTGCTGAACTTTCTATAAGATTTTTATAAAAGAAAAATGAATCTTTTGGAATTCTTTTTTGATTTTCATAGTCTATATAAACCATACCAAATCTCATGTCATATCCCCTATGCCATTCAAAATTATCTGTAAACGACCATGCATAAAAACCTCTAACATCAGCCCCGTCATTGATTGCTTTATTTAAGCTAATTAAATATCGTTTATAAAAACTAATTCTTTCTTCATCTGATATCGTATTTTTTTCTGATAATACATCTTCAGTTGCTACACCATTTTCAGTTATATAAATTAATGGACTTCCATATTTTTCTTTTACTTGCATAATTTGATCATAAAAAGAAGATGGAGCAATTTCCCAACCCATTGGATTTACTTCAGCATCATCAGGAGGAGGAAGTAAAGTAAAACCTGCATCATTATTTGTTTTAGCTCCCATAAATAATTTGTCACTTGGATCTGCCTGAACATGAAAATGTGAATAAAAATTAAGTCCAAAATAATCTAATTTTTGTTTAATTATTTTCATATCTCCATCCTTAATTATATCTTTCATTTGCTGAGCTATATGTGGATCATAATTTCCTAGATATTGTGGGTCTGTAAATAAAGTATTGAAAAAAACATTTGCAATTTTTGAAGCCTTAATATCTTTTTCTTTATTAGAAAATGATTTAATTGGAGCCATTACATTAACACAACCACATTCGAGATCAGATGAGATTGATCTCATTTCTTTAATAGAACATCCGTGTGATAAATTTACATGATGCACGGCCTGTAATGTTTTTATAGAATCACTTATACCAGGAGCCATCATTCCTTGTCCGTATCCTGCAAGTGTAAAGACTACTGGTTCATTAAAAGTTGAGTATTTTTTAACCCTATCACTAGTTTTTGAAACAACAATATTTGTAAATTCTGTAAACCAATCTGCAGATTCTCTATTTGTCCAGCCACCTTTATCTTGTAGAATTTGTGGTAAATCCCAATGATAAAGACAGATAAAAGGCTCAATATTTTTTTCTAAAAGTGTATCAATAACACGATTATAAAAGTCTAAACCTTTTTGATTTACTTTTCCAAAACCATCTGGGAGAATTCTAGACCATGCAGTAGAAAAGCGGAAACTTTTTAATCCAGCTTCTTTCATTAAAGAAATATCTTCTTTATAATTATTATAAAAATCGCAAGTTATATTTGCATTTTCATCATTATGAACATTACCTTTAGTTTGAGTAAAAGTATCCCAAATACTAGGAGATTTTCCATCAATATTCCAAGCGCCTTCAATTTGATAGGCTGCAGATGATGCTCCCCAAATAAAATCAGATGGAAATTTAATTTCTGACATATTTAAATTTTTAGTTTACTTATTTCTTCTTCAGTTAGTAAATCTGGTTGTTCAGGATTTGTAGATAGAACATATGAACTTTTTTCTTCAGCAGATTTAATTATACCATCCATGATTTCAAGAACATGAAGTGATAATTGAAGCGAACATCTTGCTTTACGTTTATTAGAAATTGAATCAATCATTTCTGAAAGTCCAATTCCTCTATAATTTGCTTTCTTATTTCCTTCACCATCACTTTTGTTAGGTATCCCTAATAACATTTTATCATTATTAACTATTTCCCAATCATTATCTTTTTGAGATATTAATAAATCACCACTGAAAAAATTTGGGTCAGGTACGATCATACTTCCATCTAAGCCATATAGCTCAATCGTAGAATGTTTGTTTTTCCAAACATCCCATGTGCAAAAAAATTGAACTTTAGCGTTATTTTGAAATTCCAATGAGCCCATCAATGTAGTTGGCGTCTCAACTTTAATTTTTTCACCATATCTAGGTTTACTTGTTATAGTCCGCTCTTCAGATGCAGTCCCACTTATAGCATTAATGCGCTTAACTGGACCAATTAAATTGATCAACTGAGTAATATAGTAAACCCCAACATCAAATACTGGTCCAGCACCAGGTTTAAAGAAAAAATCTGGATTTGGGTGCCAGTGTTCCATACCGTGAGACATTAAGTTAAATGTTCCTAAAACAATTTTCCCAATCTTATTATCTTCAATTAATTTTCTAGCATTTTGACCTGCTGCTCCAAGAAAAGTATCTGGTGCACACCCTACATATAATCCTTTTTCGTTAGCCAATTTTTCTATTTCAATACCTTCTGCGAAATTCATTGCTAATGGTTTTTCACTAAAACAATGTTTTCCATTAAAAAGTGATTTTGTAATAATTTCTTTATGGGCAGATGGAATTGTTAAATTAATTATTAAATCTATTTCTTTATTTTCCAATATCTCATCAACAGATAACGCTTTAACATTATATTTTGAAGCAGCATTTGATGCAGCTTCTTTATTAATATCAGCACAAGCAATTATTTTAAAATTATTAAATATTTTTTGACATTCAAAATAAGTCTCAGAAATATTTCCGCAGCCAACTATTCCGATATTCATTAAATTGTTTCTAAATATTCTAAAGATTTGGTTGTATATTCTTTATAATCTTTTGGATCATCATGCTCTAGTACATAAACTTCACATGGTGTTTTTTTAACTTCAGAAATTAGTGAAGGCCAATCAATAAAACCTTCTCCTACAGCAGACTGTTCATCGTGTTCTAATAAGTTTTTACTTTGATCATAAAAATCTTTTAAGTGACATCCAATGATTTTATTTGAATATTTTTGTATCCAAGGAATTGGATCTGCACCACCTGCTATTGTCCAACCAAGATCAATTTCTAATTTTAAGTTTTCATTATGATCCATCATACATTCAATTGGTAACTTTCCACTTGGTAAAGGTTTAAATTCATAAGAATGATTATGATAACCAAGTGTTAATCCAGCATTTTCAAAAGTACTAACATGAGAAGATAATTTTTTTCCAAAATCCATCCATTCTTCTTCATCCATATCAAATGTGTTTTTAAACTCAGCATCTTTTCTTGCAGGAGGCGCTGGCACAATAATATGCTTAATATTCATTTTATTTGCACGATTAATGATATTATCGGAATCAGTTAGAGATTCAAAACCAACATGAGTAGACTTTGATGTAATTTTTGATTGATCCATCATCGATTTAAATTCATCAGTATTCATTGATTCTAAACCAAAAAGTTCAATATTAACAATACCTGAGTCTGATAAAAATTTTAGTATTGGTTCATATGGCTGGAAATGTCTTGTAGTATAAAGCTGCATTGTAACATCTTGTTTATTCATATTAAATTCTCTCCTCAGATTTACTATCAAATATTGAAGATTTATTTATATCAAAAGAGATACTTATTTCATCATTTAAATTAAAATTTGAGCTTCCTTCAAGTCTAATAGATATTGGATTACCCTCAACACTAGTCCACACAAGAGTATCTGCTCCCATAGGTTCCACTAATTCAACTTTACATTGCATAGAATTTTCATTTTTTTCTATATTTATGTTTTCAGGTCTAATTCCAAAGACAACCTCTTGATCATTTATCAAATTATTTATATTTTCATATCTAGAAATATCAATTTGCTTTTTGCCAACAATTATTTTTTTATTTGATTTATCATAGATGGCTTTTAAAAAATTCATACTAGGAGATCCAATAAAACCAGCAACAAATAAATTGGCAGGTTTGTTATAAATTTGCTTAGGAGTATCTAATTGTTGTATTAATCCATCTTTCATCACTGATATACGATCAGCAAGCGTCATAGCTTCTATCTGATCATGAGTAACGTAAATCATTGTATTTGATAAATCTCTATGAAGTTTTTTAATTTCATAGCGTAGTTCAGCTCTTAATTTTGCATCAAGGTTACTTAAAGGCTCATCAAATAAAAAAACTTTTGCATCTCTAACTAAAGCTCTACCAATAGCAACACGTTGCCTTTGACCTCCAGAGAGTTGAGAAGGTTTTCTTTTAAGTAATTCATTTATTTGTAGGAGACTTGCCGCTTTATCAATTTTTTCATTAATTATATTCTTTGGCGTATTCATCATTCTTAGTCCAAATGATAAATTTTTCTCAACCGTCATACTTGGATATAATGCATAGGATTGGAATACCATTCCTATATGTCTATCTTTTGGTTCTTTCCATGTAACGTTATCATCTTCAATCCAAATCTGTCCATCAGTTAAATCGAGAAGTCCTGCAATACAATTTAAAAGAGTTGTTTTTCCACAACCTGAAGGGCCAAGTAAAACCATAAATTCACCATCTCTTATATCAAGGCTTAAATCTTTTAGAATTTCAGTTTTACCATAACTGAATGAGATATTTTTTACTTCTACATTATTTTTCATTATTACCCCTTAATTGCTCCAGCTGCTATTCCTCTTACAAACCATCTTCCTGATATAAAATAAACAAAAAGTGGAACAAGTGATGTTAAAATAGTTGCAGACATATCTACATTATATTCTGCAACCCCATAATCAACTTGCACTATGTTATTTAATTGAACTGTCATAGGTTGGTTGTCTCTACCTGCAAACACTAATCCTAGAAGAAAATCATTCCAAATTCCAGTAACTTGAAGAATGACAGCTACAATAGTTATAGGGGCAGACATTGGGATAATAACATATAAAAATATTTTTATAAAATTACCTCCATCAATTCTTGCAGCCTTAAAAAGATCTATCGGTAAACTGACATAAAAATTTCTAAAAATTAATGTTAATATAGGCATACCAAAAATTGTATGTACTAAAATTATTCCTGGAAGAGTTGAATAAATACCTAAGGCATCTTCAATTTTAAGCAGAGGATAAACCATTACTTGATACGGAATAAAAGCACCAAACATACATAAACCAAAAAAGAAGTAAGCACCCTTAAAGCGCCAGAAGGCTAGAGCATATCCATTTATTGCACTAAGCCCAACAGACACAATTACACTAGGAATAGTAATTTTAATTGAATTAAAAAAACCAGGTTTAAGACCTTCACATACAAATCCGGTACACGCTTGTGACCACGCTTTTGGCCAAGAATAAAAGCTGAGTTCTTTTGGTAAATTTAAAATGTTTGCAGCTCTAATTTCATCCATATCTTTTAAGGATGTGATAACCATCACATATAACGGCATTAAAAAAAATATGGCACATACTAAAATAAAACAATACATGCCTATTCTTCCTATGGTTAAATGTTTTGGACGAGGTCCTGAAGGTATAGCACTCATTAATTTGCCGCGTATTTGTTTCTTAGATAAAATTCGTAAAATGCCCATGGAGCAAGTATACAAACAACAGAGATAAACATTATTATTGATGCTGCAAATGCTTGTCCTAAGTTAGCTCTGCTAAAAAAGTTTTCCATTACATACATAGCTGGGGTAGTTGTTGCATAACCAGGTCCACCAGATGTCAAAGCTAAAATTAAATCATAAACTTTTACAACTCCAGCAGCAATTAAAACTATCGCTGTAACAACCATTGGTCTAAGCATTGGTAGAATAACAAATAAATAAGATTTCCATTTTGCTACTCCTTCTATACTTAATGATTTCCAAATATCTTCATCGATACCTCTAAGACCTGCTAGCATCAGAACCATCACGAATCCTGCACCTTGCCAAACGGCAGCAATACATACTGCATAAATTGCTAAATCTCTGTTAACTAACCAATCAAGTTCAAACCAACCAAATCCCCACATATGCATTGAGTTTTCTAATCCAAAAGTAGGGTTTAGAACCCATTTCCAAACTAAGCCTGTTACGACAAATGACATTGCGTAAGGATATAAAAATATAGTTCTAAATAAACTTTCTCCTCTAATTTTTTGATCAATTAAGACTGCAAGTAGAAAACCTATTACTAGACATCCAATTGTAAATACAAAACCATAGATAAAAATATTTTCAACAGCTACATCCCATTTTCTTTGTTTAAACAATCTTTCATACTGATCAAAACCAACATAATTTATTACAGGAACTAATTTAGAGTTAGTTAAAGAATAAACAAATGAGTAAATAATACATCCAACAAACACTGTTAATGATATTACAATCATAGGAAGTAGCGCTACCATAGATGCAATATTTCTAAATAAAGGCATATCTTTTTTAATTAAAATTTATTAGGGCAGGTATGAACCTGCCCTAAGATTTATAATTTTATAGTCCGCTTGTTAGAACGCCTTCTAAATCATCCATTGCTTGAGCAACGGTATAATTAGGGTCATTTCTAAATTCAGAGATAATATCACCCCACGCAGCAGTAAATGCTGGTGTGTTCCAATCATCACTTTCTCTCATAATTGCATCAGGATTTTGAATTAAATCTAAACCCATTTGCATACAAGCATCAGCAGCAGAAGTATCAACATCAAGTCTCATAGGAAGAGAACCTTTAGCATTATTAAATTTAGCTTGTACAGTTGGATTAACCATCATACTTGCCATTGCTAGTTGAGTATCTTTTACTTTTGGATCATCATTTTTAGGGAAAACAAAAACGTCACCACCAAGAGCAACATATTTTTCTTTTCCTGGGATAACACATGAATAGTCTTTCATTGCTTCCATTCCAGCAACAGCAAATTCACCTCTTGCCCAGTCACCCATTACTTGCATTGCAGCTTTACCTTCGATGACCATTGCAGTTGTATCATTCCATAATCTTCCTGGAGAACCTTCATCAGTAAATTGATTTAGTTCTCTATAAGTATTTAGAACTGATTCAAATCTACCATCTCTAAATGCATCAAGGTCTTTATCTCTATACACTGAACGCATTAATGGAAAACCCATAATTGAGGATGCAACTACATCAAACATTCCTGATTCTTGCCATCCTTGTCCGCCTAGAGCTAGAGGAATAATTCCTGCAGCTTGTATAGTCGGAGCACCAGCTAGAAAATCTTCAAATGTTTGAGGAACTGGAAGACCAACTTGTTTGTATACGTCGTTGTTAATCCACATCCATTGCCAACTATGAATATTTACTGGAACACAATAAAATTCACCTTCAAATTCGCAAGTTTCAATTAATTCAGGTGGATAAATAAAATCTCTCCATCCTTCAGCAGATGCAACTTCTTCAAGTGATTGAAGTAAGCCTTGCTCAACTAAGTCTACAAATTGTTTTGAAATATTAAACTGTGCTGCAGTTGGTGGGTTACCACCTATAATTCTGTTTACAGTTGTTCCTCTTGCATTGTCTCCACCAGTAATAGCAGTATCAATCCAAGTATTACCCATCTCTTGCCAAGCTTCTGCAAATTGAGATATAGCAGCTTGTTCTCCACCAGATGTCCACCAGTGAATAACTTCAGCTTCCATATGCCCAGCAGCTTTAGAAACATTAGAATAAGATAGGGGTAGAAATATAGTTAAAAGTATTGAAAAAAGTTTTTTCATTTTTCCTCCCTTTGGTTAATAATAAAAGGACATTCAATATCTAAGCTACAATGTCAACCAGTTAAATTAACGCAATTTAGTAGTAATATTAGAGAAGATTCAACCAATTAATTTCTTCTTGGCTTAGCTCAATATCAAGGCAAGGAAGGGTTGTGTCTAGCTCTTTAACAGATCTAGGACCAATTAATGCAAAAGAAGGAAAAGATTGGTTTATAGTCCAACTTGCTGCAATATTATGAGCAGAACAACCTTTTTTTTCAGCTAGTTCCATAGCTCTTTTTTTTCTTTCTCTATTATCTTCACTATCATAGCAACTAATAGGACCGCTTGAGTTCTCCCCTGGTGCTCTATATGTTTCTGCCTTAGTAATTTTATCTTCAATCTCTTGCGTTATATTATCAGGTAAAAAGTACCCTCTTGCTTGACTAGACCAAGACATATGAGATTTTTGTGAAGAATTTAGGTATGCCAGTATCTCTTCAGTATTAGATGACAAGCAACCATTCCAAAGAGGCTTAATCATTTTAGCAAGTGCTAAATTATTATTTAAAATTGACATTTCTTGTTTATTATTTTTTTCTGACCATTCATTTGCTTCTTTAAATCTTTGTATTGTCCAGTTTGAACCACCAAATATTTTAATTCTGCCTTTTTCTTTTTCTTGATTCAAAACATCCATAAATTCATCAATTGGATAATCAGTATTATCTCGGTGCATGATATAAATATCAACATAATCTGTATTCATTCGTTCAAGAGAGATAGTTAATTGTTTTGAAATCGCTTCAGGGTTACATTCAGGTGTATGTGCACCTTTGCCGAGTATTAAAACATCTTTTCTATTATTATTATTTTTTAACCATTCGCCAAAAACTTTTTCATGATTACCACCGCCATATATAAATGCAGTATCAAACATATTGCCACCAACTTCAATCCAATGATCCCATAACTTTGAAGCTTCATTAATATCATCTTGGTTATCACATCCCATAACAAGTTTAGAAATGTCTTTATCTATTCCTTTTATTCTATCGTATTTCATATTTCATCCTGTGGTAATTTATAATTTACTTTTTCTCTCCATGTATCAAGAGCTTGAAGATTGCCTAATGTATCTTCCCAAGTCATTGCTGGGTGAGGTGGTTGTGTTTTTTCCTTTGCAATGCACTGGCTTGCAAGTTCTCCTTCAAAGAAAAATAAATGTTCTGGTCCCTTAACATCAATTACTTCGTCATTACCATTTTTACTAATAATGATTTTTGCATGATAAGGACCTCCTTGTCTTCCTGGCATCCATGGATCGGGTAATTCGATAGTACCTTCAGAGCCTGTAATAATAGCATTATTTTTCATGCTTTCTCTAATTGCAGTTGAGACTTTGGCTTTAATTCCATTTTTAAATTCTAAATTGGCATGAGCAACTTCATCAACTCCTGTTTCCCCTATTCTTGCTTCAGCATCTATAAAAGTAGGCTCTAAAAACTTTTCTCCAGTTGCAACACCTGCAATTAATCTAGAAAAGGAAATAGGATATAAACCAACATCCAATATACCACCGCCTGCAAGACTTTTATTAAACAGTCTGTGTTCAGGAATTGTTTTACCCATATCAAAACCAAAAGAAGCTTCAATAGATGTTATATCCCCTATTGTTTTATTTTTTATTACTTCTAAAAGTTTTGGAATTTGAGGATGACATCGATACATAAAGCCTTCCATGTAAAAAACTCCAGCTTCTTTTACTGCCTCTATTATTTTTTTACCTTCGTTTAAATTGACAGCGCCTGGTTTTTCACAAAGAACATGCTTTCCTTTACCTGCAGCTTTGATTGTCCATTCAGCATGCAAAGTATGTGGTGTAGAAATATAAATAGCATCTATATGTTCTGAATTGATAATATCATCATAATTATCAAATCTAAAATCAGGATGAATATCATATTTATCACCAAAGGTTTTTCGACGGTTTTCATTTTTACTTGCTATACTTACGAGTTGAC
Organism: uncultured Alphaproteobacteria bacterium; assembly: GCA_902610845.1. Classification (GTDB taxonomy): domain Bacteria; phylum Pseudomonadota; class Alphaproteobacteria; order HIMB59; genus CACPNW01. The sequence continues at coordinate 14,696 of CACLXJ010000004.1, forward strand.
CCGAGTAAGAATCTTTTAATCCATCTGCAAAATTATTAGCTATATTACCTGGTCCAATAATTCCCCATTTAATTTTTTCCATACTACCCTTTTACAGCTCCAGCCGATAATCCTGCAATATAATATTTTTGTACAAAAGAAAAAATTACTATAATTGGAATTGTTGTTAAAGTTGCAAAAGCCATAGCTTGTCCATACTGTGGTTCCTGACCTACACTTAGTGCAAATACTTCCGTCATTCCTAGGGGAATGGTATAGTTAAGATCATCTCTTAAAATTATAAGTGGCCATAGGAAACTATTCCAAGAATTAACAAATGTAATTATTGCAAGAGTAGCAATACCTGGCCAAACAAGTGGAACAACTATTTGCCAAAATATTCTAAATTCACCAGCTCCATCCGATCTTGCTGCTTGAATTAATTCATCAGGAACTGATGTTATGAATTGTCTCATCATAAAAATTCCTATAGCAGGTGCAACAAAAGGAATTATTAGCCCCGTTAGAGTATCATTCAATCCCATTCTTCCAACTAAGACGTAAAGCGGGATCATTATAATTGGGAAAGGTATCATTGCTGTTGCTACCATAAATATGAAGAGTTTGTTCTTTCCTTTAAAGTTATATTTAGCAAATGCATACCCAGCTAAAGTACATAAAAAAATCGTTAGAAGTGTTACAGCTATTGCAACAAAGAAGGAATTGAATATCCATAAACTTGCTGGAAACTCAGTAAACAATTTTGTTACATTTTCCCAATTAGGACTTTTAGAAAAAACTATTGGTGGCCATGCCATTATTTCTGCTGTTGATTTAATTGATGAGGTAAGCATAAAAAAGTAAGGAATTAGTGTTATCAAACCTATAATTGTTATTATTAAATTTAATGAATATTTTCCAATTGTTGGCGATAAGGATTTTTTGCTAGAACTAGAAGACTCAATTGGAAAAATATTAGCAATAAAATCTATAATAGGAGATAAAATTCTCTCAATAAAACTTTTTTTAGCATCCTGATCTAAATTTGACGCAAATGATCTAAATTGAAATAATGATATAGCTAAAATACAGATGAACATAAATACACCAATAGAAGATCCAAAACCTAATTTGAGCTGATTAAAGCCTCTTTCCATCATGTAAACAACCATTGATTTAGCATGGGTTGGAACATCATTTCCACTATACATAACAAATACATCTTCAAATATTTGAAATGAACCAATAGAAACAATTATACAAACAAATAATGTTACAGGTGCTAGCTGAGGAAGAGTTACATACCAGAATTGATGCCATGCTGTTGCTCCATCTATTTTTGCAGCTTCATATAATGTTCTATCTATAAATTGTAGTCCAGCTAAAAAATAAATACAGGTTAAGCCTGTCCATCTCCATATAATTAACATCATAACAGACCACTTAGAAGTTGAAGATGATTCAACCCAATTGATTGGCTCAATTCCAATAAGGCCAATCATATAATTTAAGAGCCCAAATTCACTGTTTAGTATCATCTTAAATGTTAAGGCCGCTGCTACGACTGATGTAACTATAGGTGAGAAAAATACTAGTCGCCAAAAAGGTTTTAGTTTTAAACTATGACTATTAAGAGCAAGAGCTAATAAAAGTGCAAGAGGAATGGTTATAAATACACTTCCAGCAGAATAAAATACTGTGTTTAGGAAAGTTTCCCAAAAGTTTTGGTCTTTAAAAAATAAATATTCAAAATTTCCCCACCCCCGAGGTTTAGGAGCTTTAACACCTTTCCATTTATAAAAAGCTAAAATAAAAGAAGCTATGGTAGGTAAAAGAAAAAAAATTGTAAAAATAATATAAAATGGCGATATAAAAAAATAAGGCGCAACCTTTTCAGGTCTTAATCTTCGACTATTACTCACAACTGACATATTACTATTTTTATTCTATTTTTAAAAAAGCAGGGTAAAAACCCTGCTTTAAAAAATTATCGTCTATAAAAAGTCAAGTTCATCCTGAACTTGTGAAATAAACCTTTCATGAGCTTCTTCAGCAGTTATTTCACCATTTGCAAGTAACGTAGTTAAGTCACGAGAAACAGAGTCAATAATTGCTCTTCCAACATGTTGATAGTCATCAGCACTTGAACCAGCTACTGAAATGAATGGTTCAGCAAATTTTTGACCTCCATAAAAATCAAACTTTTTGTCAGCAATTCTAGAATCCTCTAGAGCTGATAATAAAGTAGGCATACCTCCAAAGAAATCATACTTTGCAATTTGACCTTCATAAGAAAAATATGCAAGTTCAAGAAGTTTTTTTGCTACATCAACTGCTTCTGAAGATTTATGAATGGCAAAACCAGTTCCACCCCAGTGAAAAGTTTTATAACCCTCATCTCCCCAAGTAGGAAGTGGAGCAACTCTCCATTCACCCGCTTGTGTATCTCTCACAGTAGGTTGTAAGCAGCAATTATTGTACCAATCAGGTGCCATTGTTCCAACTGTTTGTTTAGAATTATATAAAACACCAGGAGTTTGACCCCAATAATCAGTTGTATAATTTATTACACCACTCGCAAAAGCTTCTTCTTGGTATTTTAAAATGTCCATGAAAAGATCTTCATTCATTTCGAATTCGCCATCTTCATTAAAGAATTTACCACCAGCTTGTTGGTACATACCAATAAATCTTAATTCAGAAAGCATCATTGAAATACCATCTTTAGCTAAGATCTTTCCTGTTTCCATAAACTCATCCCAAGTTTTAGGAACTGATTTACCATAACTTTCAAGAATACTTGGGTTATAGTAATAAACCATATAACAACCTTCACTCTCGATACCGTAGATTTCACCATTGGTATGAGTCCAAGCAGCTACCTTACCAGGATTCCATTGAGACATATCTCCGTACATATCAGTTAATGGTACAAAATTATCTGAAATGATATCATCAACCATAAACAATCCGAAACCACTTATTTCTATTCCAAGTAGATCTGTATGTTCAGAACCTGAAGCTATAGCTGTTAAACTATTTGTCGCCATGTCAGGAGTAACTTGAAAGTCAAAAGTTATGTTATCATCTGGAAATGCCGCCTGCACTTCTTCTAAGTAAGTATTAAAATAATCAACGTAGAGTTGGTTATGAGTCCACATTGATAAAGTTACATCTCTAGCATTAGAAGCCGATGAAAAACCAACTAAAACTGCGAGAGATAAAATTAAGGATTTAATTAATTTCATCTTTTCCTCCCTTTAATATGTCTTATAGAAGTTATATTGGTAAAAAAATCAAGATAAAAAAGCTTATTTAACTATTAAATTTAGTTGATTTTTAATTATTTGGTGAAAGAACTTTTTCGTGAGGCATTACTATTTTTTTTTGAAATTCAGTAAGATTTGATAGTAATTTTTTTGAAGGTCTATACGGGTGTCTGAAAAAACCCCAAGAAGGTCCATATCTGTAAACAACAATTCTTCTTTCTCCCTTATTTGTTCTTTTTGCAGACCCATGACAGAGTGAATCAACAAATAATAGTCCATCACCAGCTTTTAAATAAATTTCCTTTGAAGCAGTCATATTATCAGCAGATGTAACTTTGCCTTTTTTCATAGAATGTTTTTCAAATTCGGGATGACGTATATTTGATTTATGAGATGAAGGTATAATTACAGTACCGCCATCACCAGGACCAATATCTTTTAACGCTAATAAGATATTTACTTGACCACAATGAAACTTTCCTTCTTGAAATCTATAATGATTTCTTTGAAGAGCTTCGTGATGGCCAGAGTGAATGCCAATAGCTTCCCCCGGTCCTCTTATGTTAGCAAAATTTTCATCAATAAATAAAGGACCGTGATGTTGATCAAAAGTATCTTTGCCTCCAACAAAATGAAGCATATGATTAATCCAAGATGGATGATCAATTAATTTTTCGAATGGCTTACCTGCTTCGTAAATTTGCTGAAGATTAAGACCCTCTTTTCCACCATAGTTGTGACCATGAACATGTCCTGCCCATTCATCATTTTTTACATTTTTTAATTTATCTAAAATATTATTAAGATTTTTTAACTCTTTTTTATTTAAAGCATTTTCAATTACTAAGTATCCATTTAGATCAAATAAATATTCATCAAGCTTAGAAATTTTTTTCACAATTATATTTTGAAGTAAAAATTAATTCTTTTCAAGAATAAAAGTCTAATTTATGACTGCTTTAAACTCTCCAGTTTTATATCTTGTAGCCATTTCTCCTAAAGTTATGGAATTAATAGCGGAGGCATTCCCTGCTGTTCCAAATTCTTGTAATCTACTTTTTACAACTTCTTTCATAGCATCTTTTGAAAGTAATAAATATTTTCGTGGATCAAACTGAGAAGGATTCTCATGAAAATATTTTCTTACTGCAGCTGTGGCTGCTAATCGTAAATCTGTATCAACATTAACTTTTCTAACACCATGCTTAATACCTTCTTGAATCTCTGAAACAGGTACACCATATGTTTCTTTTATTTTTCCACCGTATTCATTAATAGTTTTTATTAAGTCTTGTGGTACAGAAGATGATCCATGCATAACTAAGTGGGTATTTGGAAGTCTTGAATGTATTTCTTTAATTCTATCGATTGCTAAAATATCACCTGTAGGTGGTCTAGAAAATTTATATGCACCATGACTTGTTCCTATAGCAATTGCTAGAGCATCAACATTTGTTGCTTTAACAAAGTCTGAAGCTTCATTTGGATCCGTTAACAATTGATCATGATCAAGCTTACCTTCTGCTCCAACACCATCTTCTTTTTCACCAGTCCCAGTTTCTAAAGAGCCTAAACATCCAATTTCACCTTCTACAGAAACTCCCAATGCGTGTGCCATATCAGTAGTTTCTTTAGTAACTCTAACATTATAATCAAAATCTGAAGGTGTTTTTTGATCATCCAATAAAGAACCATCCATCATCACAGAAGTAAAACCAAGATCGATACAATTTTTACAATCTGATGGAGAACCACCATGATCTTGATGTAAAACAGTTGGAATGTCTGAAAACTCGTCCATTGCTGCTTCAACTAATTTTTTAACAAAAATTGGTCCAGCATATTTTCTGGCAGCACCAGACGCTTGCAGAATAACAGGACTATTTAATTCTTTAGCCCCTTCCATTATTGCTCTGATTGCTTCTAAGTTATTAACGTTAAATGCAGGTACACCATAATTATTTTCAGCTGCATGATCTAATAGTTGTCGAAGTGAGATTAATGACATATGGGATATCTTCTTAAACATTAAAAAAATTAATTCAACAATACAGTGAGAGAAATTTTTAAATATTCAAATTTAATTTTTTTATATGCTTTATCTCATAGTTATCTTGCAACTTGTTTTGCAATAGATCTTAAAATTCAAGGATACGAGGAACGCTATATTGGATTATCATTATCTTTGTGGGGAGTTGGTGTAATTTTTGGAGCAATATTACATAATTTAGTTAGAAAAAAATTAAATTTATTTTCTACAATTTTATATGGTTCAATAATTCAATTAAGTTTTTCTATAATTTTTTTAATTGATCAAAATACTTTTCTAGTAGCTATTATGCAATTTGTCATGGGAATAACAAGTGCAATTAATTCTTTAACTTTAGAAACATACATAAGTTCAAAATTTAGAAAATCATCTGGATTTTATATTTCATTGTTTTGGTCATCAGCAGGTTTAGGCGCAATTACTGGTAGTCTTATTATTGCTATTAATGGAATAAATAATTTTACATATTATATTGCCGTTATATTTTTCTTTTTACACTTTATTCCAATCTTTTTATTTAGATTTTCTATAAAACAAATTAGTATTGAAAATGTCAGCATAAAATTATCCAAAGATGTTCTAAATAAAATTAAATATTTGCTTATGTGTGTTGTTTTATTTGGTGCATGTGATGCAGGTTTTAGCTCATTATTTCCATCATATTTATTAGAAGAATCATATAGTGATAAACAAGTTGGAAGAATAAATTTTTTAGCTGGATTAATTGCTTTAGTTTTTTATCCCTTTATGGGTAAGTTAATAGATAATTATAATAAGACTGTTATTTTTAATACTTTTTGTTCTATGAATTTTATTAATTTATTTATTCTTTATTTTATCAGTGATTTTTATGTCTATATAATTTGTGTAGCATTTTATTATTACACCATTGGAACAGTTTTCTTAATTACATTTAATATTGTAGGTAAAAAACTTGAAGGAGGAGTAATAGTTTTTGGAATAGCTGGTCACTATATTAGTGAAAATATTGGAAGTTTTCTTGGTCCAAATTTAATTGGTAATATCATTAATATAAATATTAATTATTTTTTTTTAATATTTGTTTTCTTATATTTCTTAATTGTTTTACTGTTCAATTTTAATCAAATTAAAAATGGTGGGCTCTCAGGGACTTGAACCCCGGACCACCCCGTTATGAGCGGGGCGCTCTAACCAACTGAGCTAAGAGCCCTTTTTATGCCCTATACATGTAAATTTGATGATTATTAAGCTTTAATTTTATATTGTTATATAGAATTTAATAATATTTAACTTTTATGCAGCATCCTAGTGAATTAGAAAAATATCTTTTTGATCTCAAAGGATTTATCATAATCAAAAACGCTTTGTCGAAAAAGGAATTAAAAGATTGTAACAAAATAATAGATAAAATTAAAAGTACACCTTCAGATCAATGGAAGGGAAATGTGCATAGTAAAGGAAATATAGATCAGCATGGAGTTGAACTTCAACAAATTTACGAAGCTGGTAAACCTTTTGAAAAATTAATTGATCACTCTTCATGGATAAATCATATGAAACACTTTGTGGGCGGAGAAGGAACATTTGATTATAATCATGGACCATTATTTATCGATGAAAACTTCGTAAATGTTAGAGGACCTGGAAAAGCTATTCCAGTTCATTCTGGTGCTCATGAAGGTACTCAAAGAGGACACTATAGATATCAAAATGGAAAGTTTCATTGTGGTCAAATAAACATTTTGGTAGCATTAACTAAAATCAATAAAGGTGATGGAGGAACAGTTATAATTCCTGGATCACATAAGTCTAATTTAAAACATCCTCAATTTGACAAGTATAAATTAAAAAAAGATGGAAAGTATAAAACTGCTGATAGCATGATTGGATCAGAAGAGGTCTATTTAAATGCAGGTGATGCTATATTATTTGTTGATTCTCTTTGTCATGGATCTTCGAGAAGAATTAATAAAGGAGAAAGAAGAGTTGTTATATATAGATATGGTCCATCTTGGGGCTTCTTCAGGAATAACTACAGGCCTTCAAAAGAATTATTAAATAGACTAACTAAACTTCAAAGAAATATTGTAATGCCTCATGAAAAGGTAATGTCTCCAGAAATAAATTAAAGGGACGCAAATTCTAAATAGTCGTTGTGTTTAATAAAATCTTTCATTTGATCATCATATTGATCATTGAAACGTTTGTATTCATCTCTGGCAAAAGGTTTTAGATTAAAATTATTCATTTCTTCTCTTGCAATATCTTTTTTAAGCAAACCAAGTCCATCTAAAACAGGATAGTATAATTGTGACTGAACATGTGGTAGCCCTGATAGATATAAATCAAAATCACTCATCCTAGGTAGTTGGTTGTTCCATTTATTAATTAATTTTAAGGTATCTTCATGGATGCATTCATTTTTTATAAATTTCCAAAAATCACTATCCTCCCTATTTGAAATATAATGTGTATTCAGAAATATCATGAAGTCATCAAATTGATGTCCTACTCTTTCATTAAATTCATCAATTACCTTTTCATTATTAAAATCCATTTCTTCTTTAAGATAATCGGTTGCAAATAAGATCATTTGTATCAGAGTACTATGGATTGAAGTAGCTTCTAATGGTTCAAGGAAGCCAGAGGCTAATCCAATGGCAATACAATTTTTTACCCATGATTTTTCTATTCTTCCAGAAGTAAATTTTATGTCATTTCTCGGTTCAATTTCGTGTCCTAAAACTTTCTCTATTTCAATTTTAGCTTCTTCAGGACTAGTAAAATCATCACAATATACATAACCCGCACCAATTCTTTCTTGAGTTGGTATTTGCCACATCCAACCATTTTTTTGTGCCCAAGCTAAAGTATAATTACTAATATTTTTTTCATCTAATTTTAAAAAAAAAGGCATAGCTCTATTTACTGGTAAATTTTTTTGATAAGATTTCCAACCAACATTAAATATTTTATTTATAAGAAGTTTTCTGAAGCCTGTACAATCAAAGACTAAATCTGTTTCAATTTCTTTTCCACTTTTAAAATGAAGTTTTTCAATTTCTCCGTTTTGATTTAATGATGCATGAGTATAAACTTCATCTAGAATTTCTATATTTTTAGATCTTTTTCTTAAATAGTTTCCAACAAGATTATTATCAAAATGATAAGCATAGAAAAAAGGACTCTTTAAATCTGGTCTATTGTTTTCAAAATTAAAGGGAACTTTATTTTTTTCCATTAGTTTTGTATGCAAGTGTACATCAGCAACTGATCTACCCGCAGCAACAGCATAAACATTTAAATATTCAAAATCTTCGGGAACTTTTTTAGAGGCTAATAAGTGTGGGTCATCAATAGGTCCATAATATTGATGATTTAGTTCTTTCCAGTCTTTATGAACAATTCCAAATTTTAAGGTTGCTTTTGTTTCTTTTAGAAAGTCTAATTCATCTAAGTTATATCTTTTTAAAAAATCATAAAATATACCTGTTGTCCCTTCTCCTACACCAATTATCGGAATACTAGAAGGATCAACAATGGTTACTTTTATATCTTGTTTGTTTGTATAAAAAAAATCACTAAGAATATATGCAGAAATCCAACCGGCAGTTCCCGCACCAAGAATAGTAACATTTTTTATTTTTCTCATTAGAAGATAATATCAAAGGCAGATTTTATTAAATTCTTCGTATAATCATTCTGTGGGTTTTTTAATATATTTTTTGCCACACCCTGCTCTAAAATTGACCCATCTTTCATAACAATTAAATTGTGACTTATCGATCTAATAACTCTTAGGTCATGACTAATAAAAATATAAGTAGTTTTATGATTTTCTTGAAGCTGTAGCAATAATTCTAAAATTTGTTTTTGAATAGATAAATCAAGTGCAGATGTAGGTTCATCTAAGAGCACAAATTTTGGGTTTAAAACAAACGATCTTGCAATAGCAATTCTTTGTCTTTGTCCTCCAGAAAACTCATGGGGAAATCTAAGCATAGAACTGGGTTCTAAACCAACTTCATTCATTATATTTTCAATTTTATTTAAACGCTCGTTTTTATCTTTTACATTCAGCGCTACAATTAATCCTTCTTCAATAATTTGTTTAACTGACAATCGAGGATTTAAAGATGCGTATGGATCTTGGAAAACAATCTGCATTTGATTTCTAAATGGTTTAAATTGCTTTCTAGATAAATTATCAATTCTATCTTCAAAGAAATTTATTTTACCCTCTACTTCTGTGTTAGATTCTCTGTCGACTAATCTTAATAAAGTTTGACCTAAAGTAGTTTTACCGGATCCACTTTCACCAACAATTCCGAGAGTCTCACCTTCTTTAAGATCGAGACTAATATTATTAACAGCATTAATTGATAAAACTTTATTTTTACCTGAAACTTTTACTTTAGTATTGAAGGTTACATTAAGATTATCTCCCGCAAGTATACTTCTTCCACTCTTATCATAATATAAATCTCTTTCTTCTGGCTCTGAAGATAATAAGTGTTTTGTATAATTATCTTTTGGATTTTCAAAAATTTCTTTTGTTTTTCCTGTTTCCTTTATACTTCCATTATACATTACACAAACTCTATCACTAATTTGTCTGACTATTGTAAGATCATGTGTGATAAACAAAATTGACATTTGATATTTTTTTTGAAGACCTTGGAGTAATTTGAGAATCTCTGTTTGTACTGTAACATCAAGAGCGGTAGTTGGTTCATCAGCAATAAGTAAATCAGGATTATTAGCTATAGCAATAGCAATCATAACTCTTTGCCTTTGCCCTCCTGATAATTGATGTGGGTACTGTGATAATCTAGATTCTGGTTCTGGTATTTGAACTTGATTTAACAATTCTAAACATTTCTCTTTAAGCTCTTTATCTGAAAATTTTCCGTGAATTTTTAAAACTTCACTGATTTGATTTTCAATTGTGTATATGGGATTTAACGAACTCATCGGTTCCTGAAAAATCATTGAAATATTTTTTCCTCTAATATTTTGATACTCTTTCTCTGAATAAGAATTTATATTTGTTCCATTAAATTTAATTGAAGTTTTGTCAGATATTACAGCGTTCTCGGCAAGTAATCGAATGATCCCTCTGGCTGTAACTGATTTTCCAGAGCCGCTTTCTCCAACCAATGCTAAAGTTTCACCTTTTTTAATATGAAATGATATTCCATTTACTGCATTAACTTCACCACTATCAGTATTAAATTTTACAAACAGATTTTCTATTTCAACAAGATTGGTCATTATTTTTTAGTAGTTGTTGCATAAGGATCAATTGCATCTCTCAAAGCATCGCCCAAAGCATTAAATCCTAAAACTGAAATTAAGATTGCAAATACAGGACTTAGGACCCATGGATAACTTCCAATGGTTCGCAAATCTTGAGCAGAGTTTAATTGTAGCCCCCAACTAACAAAAGGTGATTGAATCCCAAGTCCTAAAAAACTAAAAAAACTCTCGGTTAAAATTACTGATGGTATTAATAGTGACACACTAACTATAACATGACTGGTAACATTCGGAAGTAAATGTCGATAAATAATTCTTAAATCATTTGAACCTAATGCTTCAGCTGCTTTAATATAATCCAATCTTCTTAGTGATAGAGTTTTTCCACGAACCTCTCTTGATAGCTGTGCCCATCTCAGTGATGATAAAATAAATGCCATAAAAATAAATATTAAAAATGGATCCATCTGTCTTGGAAGTATTGCGACAAGTGATAAATATAATGGTAAATCAGGAAAGGCTAAAGCTAGTTCTGTAACCCTTTGAGTAGCAATATCAAATTTTCCTGCAAAATAACCAGAACTTATTCCAACTAAAATACCAATGAAAGTGGTAATACTAACTACTATTAGTGCAAATAATAATGTTACTCTGCTTCCTTTAAAAATTCTTGATAGCATATCTCTACCGTAAGCATCAGATCCAAGGAAAAATACTTTAGATCCATCTTTAGTGGTAAATAAGTGAAAATCTAATTTCATTCCAAGAAAATTATATTTCCACCCCCTTGTAAAAAAATAAAGATAATTTTTTTGTGAATAATCTGTCTCCATTATAGGTTCAAATGTATCAGGATCAAAAGACTCATTAAAACCATATGAGAATGGTCTTAAAGAAAAATTATTTTCTTCATCAAAAAAGTGAATTCCCTGCGGTGGATAAAATACTCTATCACTATCTCTTGCCGCAGGATCATAAGGTGATAAAAAATCTGCAAAAACTGCAGAAAAAATTAAAAACCCTACAAAGACTAAACCAAGTATTCCAACTCTATTTTTTAAAAATCTTTTTTTGACAAGAGAAAAATAAGAATTTTGCAAGTTAGAACTTATTTCCATAATATTTAATTCTGCCTTACGCGTGGATCTAAAATGGCTAGTAGAATATCTGCAATAATATTTCCAATTATTAATATTACTGTTAAACAAAATAAAATTGCGGCTGTAGTATATGTGTCTTGTCTTTGAATGGATTCTACCAAAAGTGGTCCTGCAGTTGGAATGGATAAAACAATTGCAGCTTCTAGTTCTCCCATTAACATATAAGGTAAAGCAATACCCTGAAACATAACAAGAGGGTGTAAAGCATTTGGAACTGCATGACGATACAACGTTTGATTTTCAGATAAACCTTTTGCTCTTGCAGTTTCAATATACTGCATTCGCATTACATCTAATAAATTTCCACGCATAACTCGCATGTTATAAGCAAGTCCTCCAATAATTGCGATTAGAAATATTGGCCAAATATGAAGTATACCATTCCATAACTTTGCAAATGACATTGGTTGAACTGCGTAATATGGTGAATACATAGAACCCGTGTTGTCAGAATTTAAAACAATTGCTAACCAATACATAATTAAAAGTGCTAGAAAAAAACGTGGAATTGTCATTCCTAAAAAAGCGAACACAGTAGCTACATTATCACCTAACTTGTTTTGATTTTTTGCTGCATAAATTCCAATAAATACACCTATAGTTGTTGCAAAAAAATGACAGATTAATGCTATTACTAATGTTCTAGGCAATCTATCAGCTAACATCTCACTTACAGGTTTGTTGTAGTGCATTGAAAAACCAAAATCAAAATTTAGAACAATATTTTTAATCCAATTAAAATATCTAATTACAACTGGCTCATTCAGACCATATTTTTCTCTCAATGATTTTGTAAGTTCTAAAGCTTGTTCTTGTGTAATATTTGCTAAAGCCTTAGTTTGACTAACGTACCACGTTGCATAATCACCTGGCGGTAATTCGATAATAAAAAAAATAATTATACTGATTACAAAAAGAAGTGGAAGTGAATAAAGAATTCTTCTGATAATAAATGAAAACATATTTTTTTATAATGTAAGGGGCTATGTTAGCCCCTTACAAAAAGATTTATTAATCAATACCAGGAACTCTTCCTGGGAATAATTCATCCAATTGATCATATTGATAAACCCAGAATTGTTCACGGATAACTGTATCTTCAGCCCATTGATAAGCGAGAACAGGCATTCCATCAGCTAAATTTTGAATTCTTTTATTTATCAAAAGAGCTGTTGGGTACTGAACTATACCAGGTTGATAGACATTTTCAGTGAATAATTTCTGATATTGAGACATCAATTGTTTTGCTTCATCTCCTTCAACACCGTCTCTCCATCTTTCAAGAATTTGAACTATTTCTTGTTCAAATGATTGTAATTGTTGAGGGTGTTCATCAGTTCCTAGATGAGGAGTAAAAGATGAAGTTGTTATAGGGCCTAGTTCTTCCCAATAACCTGAGTTTGGAAAAGCATACTCCTGTTGAGCTCTGCTAATTATCCAATCATACTCACCTGATTGTCTTGTTGGTTCTGTGTCTTCCATTGGTTTAACATTTACTTTAATTCCAACTTCAGACATCATAGTTGCAAGACCATCACCAATTAGTTTCTCGTTTTCACTATCCTTATTTTGCGTCAAATTAATAACAAGATCTCCGCCTCCGTTAGGAAGGTTTCGAACACCATTACCATCAGTGTCTGCAAGTCCTAAACCATCTAGTAGAGCATTTGCCCCTCCAGGATTATAAGGAAAAAATGATGTAGCTTCAGGATCAAAGAAGGCGCTATCTCTTGCCATACCACCAGCATAAACAGTAGCAAAAGGCCCTTTTGACATAGCATTCGCAAATGCTTTACCATCTATTGCGTGCTGAATAGCTTTTCTAAAATCCAAATTTCTATTTAGATCTCGAATAGCAGCCATCTGATCATCTAACACACCTACACCAATCGCTTGATTCATATAAAGATGATATCCCATAGTTCTTCCACTAAATGAAAGTCCTGCTTGCGCGTCTTCACTCTTAGATTCTTTAACAGCTTCTAAGTATAGAGGAACATTCTCCATATTTGAGAAGTCAGCGTTACCAGCTAAGGTATCAACTGTTCTTTGGCCCCATGTTTTTAACTGGAACACCATCTCGTTCATATACGGAAGCTGTTGTCCTTTACTATCTACTTTCCAATAATATGGATTTCGACGAAGTATAACGACTTCATCTTGTTTATATTCGACTGCTGTCCAAGCTCCCATACTTACCCAAGGTAATCGTCCAGCTGGAAACGCAGCTACATAATCATCATAAGATGTACCATCATACTTAGGGTGATGCTCTTTAAGTAAGTGTGAAGGTCCAGGGCATCCGTTTATATATGCCATAGAGTGCAAATTAAGTTTTGGTTCATTTTGTGGAAACGTCCACTTAATTTGAGTTGGGCTTAATATTTCTAAAGTTGTGCCTGCACCCATAGTAGTAGCATTCATTCTTGTTGGAACATTCTCATCGAGAACATTGTCTTCCCACCAAAAACGAACATCTTCAGAATCAAAAGGATCTCCATCAGACCATTTAGCACCATCAATAAGATTCATTGTTAACGAATTTCCATCCCATTCCCAATCAGTTGCTAGGTTTGGTAAAGGATAAGAGTCTTCGGCTTTTAGTCTTACCATTGGACCATTTCTTGTTAAACATTCTTGAACTGTGTAATTAATTCCACCCCATCCTTGATGTTGTGAAGCTGTCCAGTTCCATCCTTCTGGTCTTCCTCCAATAGTATGTCTAAAAGTTCCTCCATAGCGACCAATACCATCTGGCATTGCATCTCCATTAAAAACTAAAGGTTTTTTTGGCAAACGTTCCCATATTGGGGGGAGTTTTCCTTCTTGAACAAGAGCGCTTATATAGTCTGGTTCATATAGAAATTCAAAGTCTCCAATATCTTGATAGCTCATCAATTCATCTCGTCCGACAAATTGAACTTCTTGCATATTTTCAATTGCAGGTGCTGACGGAAGTGCTGTGGCACCCTCCGGTCTAGCAGATACATTTGTACTAGTTAATGCAAAAGTAGCAGAAGCTACGCTAGCAAGTAATGTGGATCTAAATTTATTTTTTTTCATCATTCCTCCACTTAAAATTTAATAAAACCTATAATATTATCTTAATAATGAGAAGTATTATTTAAGTTTAGAATTAGTATTATAAATTAAAAGCATCTTTTTCGACTAAAATAGACCTTTTTTCTCTTTTTATTTTTGTTTTTATCGAAATTCCTTTCACGGATTTATTGTATTTATAGTTTTTAATTTTTTTTAGATTCCTTTTAATACTATTAATTTTTGATTTAAATTGCGGAAGCCATTTTTCTTGAGCGAGAAGCATTTCGTCAACCATTTGCCAAACTTCTTCTGGTGAGCATACTGAGCTTACTAAAGGATCTTGAAGTACAGCAAGTTTTAATAATTCAACATCGCCATTGACTGCAGCTTTAACAGCCATTCTTTGTACGTCAATGGATGTACTACACAATGATGCGCATTGAAGTGGTAATTTTATTCCTTTAATCATCTCCAAACCTTTACTGCTGACATAGCCAGTACTTTCAATCACACAATCTTCGTCTAGATTGGAAATAGTTTTATTGTTAATAACATTAAAATGTCCCCTATATTTTTTTCCAGTTTCAATTGCTTCAATTATATAACTTCCATGTTCAGACGATCTTTTATAATCATTGAGATTGATTCCAGATTTTTTTAAATACTTAGGATAATCTTCTACAAACCAATTTCTTTTTTCATTGCATACTCTTAAGTAACCACCTGTTTCACCGTGTATCCAATTTGAAAGGCTAATCCATTTTTTTACGTCATTTTGAGTACGTCTATACCATGGCAAGTATTCACTTAAATGACCGTTACTCTCAGTGGAGAAATATCCGAACTTATCTAAAACATCTATCCTAACTTTTTCATCTCTTGAAAATTTTTTATGTTTCTTTAACGATTTAGAAAGCTGTTCTTTTGTAATTTTTTTTCCTTTGTACTTTAAATCCAAATACCACGTCATGTGATTTATTCCACTGCAAGAATATTGCAATTTATTAAATGGAATGTTTAATGAATCTTCTATTAATTTTGCACCAGCTTGAACTCCATGGCAAAGGCCGATTGTGTTGACTTTACCAATTTCATTTGCTGCCCAGGTATTCATAGCCATAGGATTTGCATAATTTAAAAATAGTGCATTTTTTTTGGCATATTTTTTTATATCTTTACAAAAATCTAAGATAACAGGAAGATTACGCTGCCCGTACATTATGCCGCCGGCACAAATAGTGTCTCCCACACATTGATCGATACCAAATTTTAATGGAATTGATATGTCTGTTTCAAATGCTTCCAATCCCCCCACCCTTACACAACTAATGATATATTTTGCATTCCTTATTGATTCTTTTCTAACAGGTTCAATGCTGAGTTTAGTTGGAAGATTATTAGCTTTAATGTCTTTTTGAATTAATTCCGCTACCATCAACAAGTTGCTTCTAGATATATCATGAAGAGAAATTTCTATATTTTGAAGTTTTTTAACTTTTAATATATCTCGAACTAGGGTTTGAGTAAAACCAACACTACCGGCGCCAAGAAATGATATTTTCATATGTTTATTTCTAAACTTCTTAATTTATTTGACAATATTATTATTTATTTCTAACATAAAAATTATATGTCAGATTTTACAGAGTTTTTAGAGAATGGGTATATTCTAAAAAGAAATCTTTTTTCCCAAGATGAAATATCAAAACTAATTAAATTTATTGAAGAAAATTCTGAGAAAGAAAAGAATGCTAGAGAAACTTTTAGTTCCTCAGGTAAGCTTAATATGACGTTATGGAATCATCCATCTGAAGATTTATTTGGAAAATTTTCTACCAATGAAAGAATAGTTAAGCCTATGGAAGAATTTCTTGGAGATGAGGTCTATCACTATCACTCAAAAGTAATTTGGAAAAAACCTGGTGATGGAGGGTTTGATTGGCATCAAGATTATGGATACTGGTATCATAATGCCTGTCTGTACCCCGACATGGGGTCTTGCTTTATAATGCTAGACAAGGCTACAAAAGAAAATGGATGTCTGAAAGTTTTAAAAGGATCACAAAAAGTTGGAAGAATTGGTCATGGCGTTTCTGATACTCCTGAACAAACAGCTGACTTGGATAGGATACGCGAATTAGAAAAAAGACATGAGTGTATCCATATTGAAGCTAATCCAGGTGACGCACTTTTTTTTCATGCAAATCTTTTACATTCCTCTGATGCAAATAAATCAAATGAATCAAGAAGAACATTAATTGTTTGTTTTAATACTAAGTCTAATAATCCATATAAAGAAAACAGTCATGCAAGTTACTCACCATTAAAAATTTCTTCATATAATTCGATTATGGAATATTAACAAAATGAAGCTTAAAATATTTTATAATAATATTTTAAAAAAATGATTTATACTTACTGAATTAGAATTATGCATATAAATTCTTCCACATGGTATATTCCTAAGATTGAAAAGAAAAAACTCAAAGAACTTTCAAAAAGAAATGATGGACCAGGTTTGATTCATTTTTTTATATATTTTTCATCACTTATATTTTTTGGTTATCTTTCGTATTTTTATTTTGGTAGTATTTTGTTTTACTTTTTCTTTTTTATTTATTCTACAATCTATACATTTGCTATTTCTAATCTTCATGAAACAATTCATCGTACAGCTTTTAAAACTCGCTGGATTAATGAAGTTTTTTTGTACATATCATCTTTTCAGCTGCATAGTGAACCAGTTGTCTTTAGATGGAGTCATACATTTCATCACTCAAATACATTGCAGACAGAAGGCGAATATGATCATGAAATTGAAGTTTCAAGACCTACAGACCTATTAAAATTTTTTTTAAAATTTATTCCTCTTTCAGATATATTTTTTATTCACCAATCTTCTTTTGTTGGAACAATTAAATCATCTTTAGGAATTATGAGTCCTGCTATAAAAATCAGTGCTCCTAAAGATCAACAAAGAAAAATAATAAGTAATGCAAGAATAATAATAGGTATTTGGGCTATAATTATTTCAATTTCTATTTATATTAATAACTTGTGGCCAATAATATTTTATTTTTTACCAACTTTTGTTGGAAGACCTGTTCATTATGCTGTTAATGTAACGCAACACTTAGCTGCAAAAATTGACACCAAAGATCATAGATTAAGTACACATACAATCATCTTAAATCCAATATTAAGTTTTTATTATTGGCATATGGAATATCATACAGAGCATCATATGTTTCCAATGGTGCCTTCTTATAATCTGAAAAAATTAAGAAATGAAATCAAAGATTCATTGCCTATTCCATTTTATGGTCTTTTTGATTTTTATAAAAAAGTATTACCGTCCTTAATTAAACTAGCATTTGATTTAAATGGATATTATAAAGTCAAATTACCTTATGATCAGAATTAATAAAAATATAAAAAAAACAGAGATACAAAATGACTAAGTTAACAATAATTGGCGCAGGAAGTGCAGTATTTACTAAGAATATTTTTACAGATTTAATGTTTATTGATGATTTTAAAAAAATGGACATTGCACTGGTAGACATTGATGAAAAAAGATTAAAAATATCCCATGAGTTACTAGATGTAATTGCAAAAAAGTTGGATGCTTCTCCTAATATAAAATCATATACAAATAGAAAAGAAGCTTTAGCAGGTTCTGATTTTGTACAATCAACTATACAAGTAGGCGGTTACAAACCCTCTACAGTTATAGATTTTGATATTCCAAATCAATTTGGTTTAAAACAAACAATTGCTGATACCCTTGGCATTGGAGGAATTATGCGAGGGCTTAGAACAATTCCTGTGTTAGTAGATATTGGTAAAGACATAATGGATCTTTGTCCAAATTCTTTGTGGTTACAATATGTAAATCCAATGTGTTCAAATATGATAGCGATAAATAACGCATGTCCTGGAATTAATTCTATAGGACTATGTCATTCAGTGCAAGGAACTGCAGAAATGCTTGCTAGAGATTTAAATGAAAAAATTGAAGATATTGATTATCTATGTGCTGGGATTAATCATATGGCTTTTTATAAAAAGTTTACAAAAAAAAATGGCAATGGTGGAGAGGATCTTTATCCAAGATTGAAAAAGTTAGCTGATGATATTGTTAGAGATAAAATAACATCTACTAGAAGTATAGGTAGGGATAGTGAATCAGATAAAGTTCTACATGAAAAAGTAAGATACGAAATTTTAAGACGATTTGGTTATTTTGTTACAGAGTCTAGTGAACATTTTGCTGAGTATGTTCCATGGTTCATTAAACAAAACAGACAAGATTTAATTGATCAATATAAAATTCCAATTGAAGAGTATATTGATAGGTGTGAAAATAACATCAAATTATGGGACGATTTAGAGAAAGATATGACACCTATTCATAATCAACCTCTAAAAAGAGGAAAGGAATATGCATCATTCATTATGGATGCTGTAGCAAATAATAATGAAGTAACTATTAACGGTAATGTAATGAATGATGGATATATAGATAATTTACCATCAAATTGTTGTGTTGAAGTTCCATGTTTAATTAATTCAAATGGTAATCAACCTCAAAAGACCGGTCGCTTACCTGAACATTTAGCAGCTTTAATGAGAACAAATATAAATGTTCAAATATTGACTGCAGAAGCGGCATTAACAAATAAAAAAGAGCATATTTATCATGCTGCAATGCTGGATCCACTAACTGGAGCAAATTTATCTATTGATGAAATATATTCTATGGTTGATAAATTAATTGATGCACACGGTAATTACTTACCCAAATATCATTAATGTCTAAACTTACAGTTAAAGATTTATTTGACAAAAAAGGAAAAGTTAAATTAACAGAACTATATGTGACAAATGCTTTAGAGGCATATGCAGCTGAACAGGCTGGAATAGATATTCAAATTGTTTCATTCAAAAAAGATACTCTAAGAACAGGTGTACCAACAAACAAATGGTTTAGAGACGCTCATATTAAAGATATTCGTGATGCAGCACCAAATACATTTATGATTTATGGCCTTGGTCAACTATCTTCACCAGAAAAAGCAATTGATGCCGCACTTATAGCAAGGGAAAATGGTGCTGATGCGGTTTATTGCGGTAATAGTCCAAAATATATAGAAGCTCTTCGTAATGAAGGTTTACCAGCAGTCAGCCATATTGGTTTAATTCCATATAAAAGTACATGGACAGGTGGTTTCAAAGCAGTTGGAAAAGATGCACAATCTGCTTATAGGGTTTATCAAGATGCTTTAGCATATGACCAAGCGGGAGCTATAGGTCTAGAAGTAGAATGTGTTCCTGATAGAGTTGCAGAAATAATTACGAATAAAGTTAATTTATTGACGTTATCCATGGGGAGTGGTCCTAAATGTGATGTTGAGTTTTTATTTATTCAAGATGTTATTGGAACAAATACAGATAGAGTACCTCGTCATGCTAGAGTTTTTAAAGATACAAATAAATCTTACGAAAAGCTTGTTGATGATACTATAGAAGGACTTACAAATTTTATTAAAGACGTAAATACTAAAAAATTTCCAACTCTGTCAAATATTGTTAAAATAAAAGATGAAGAGTTCGAAAAATTTTTAGATAAAGTTGGCTAGATATTTATAGTTAATAAATCTTCTCCAATTATAGGATCTTTACCAAAATCTTTTTTTACAATTTTCTTTAGTCTTGAAGCATTAAATCTTGTTGGAACAAAATGTGTTAATACAAGTTCTTTACAATTTGATAATTTAGCAACTTTGCCCACAAAATTACTTGGAGTGTGATACTCTTTAACATTATGTAATGTTTTTTTAGTTCTAAGTTTAGACGTTTTATTCATTTCATATTCTATAAAAACCTCATGAAGTAAGACATCTGAGTTCTGAGCATTTTTCATTAAACTCTCACACGGTCTTGTATCTCCACTAATAGTTAATTTCTTATTATTATTATAAAATGAAAAACCATATGCATATGGCACTGGTTTATGATCAACTTCAAAATATTTAATTATTATATCGTTTATTTTTATTGAGCCATTTTTTTTCAATTCATAAACTTTATATTTAAGTGCATTTGTTGATTTTCTTTTTTCATAAGAAATTCTTAATTCACGTTCAATTTTCCAAGCTAAAAATATTTTATCAACAAATTTCTTTGTTCCTTTTGGTCCATATATTTTCCATATTGAATCTCTATCAGAGTGCCAAGAAGATATAATGAGCTGATACAAATCTATAACATGATCGGTGTGTAAATGGGTAAGTAGTAAAGCGTCAATATCAGCAGACGAGTTTTTACTTTGATTTAATCTCTGTGTTACTCCAGAACCACAATCGATTAATATTCTAGTTTTTTTTGTTGATACAAGGTTTGATGCACCACACCTTTTGTAATCAATTGAAGGGCATCCAGTTCCAAGAAGCGTTAGCTTCATTATTCATCTAAAAATGTTTTTAATTTCCTTGCTCTAGTCGGATGTTTTAATTTCCTTAATGCTTTAGCTTCAATTTGTCTTATCCTTTCTCTTGTAACACTAAATTGCTGACCAACTTCTTCTAATGTGTGATCACTATTCATACCAATACCAAAGCGCATTCTTAGAACTCTCTCTTCTCTTGGTGTTAAAGAGGATAATATTCTTGTAGTAGTATCTCTAAGAGAACTTTTAACTGCAGCATCTATTGGTATAAGCGCATTTTTATCTTCAATAAAATCTCCTAAAGAACTATCTTCTTCATCTCCAACAGGCGTTTCTAAACTAATAGGTTCTTTTGCAATTTTAAGAACTTTTTTTACTTTATCTAAAGGCATGTGTAACCTATCTGCTAACTCATTAGGTGTAGGCTCTCTACCAATCTCAGACATTATTTGTCTTGTGGTTCTAACAATTTTATTTATTGTTTCTATCATGTGGACTGGTATTCTTATAGTTCTTGCTTGGTCAGCAATTGATCTTGTTATTGCTTGTCTAATCCACCAAGTAGCATAAGTAGAAAATTTATAACCTCTTCTATATTCAAATTTATCAACTGCCTTCATAAGACCAATATTACCTTCTTGTATCAAATCTAAAAACTGAAGACCTCTATTTGTATATTTTTTGGCTATAGAAATAACTAATCTTAAATTAGATTCTATCATTTCTTTCTTTGCTCTATTTGCCGATCTTTCACCTTGTTGAACAGTACCAACTATTCTTCTAAACTCTGGTAAAGGTAGTTCTGAAGCTGTTTGAATTTCTTTTATCTCTTCAATATTTTTATTAATTTCAATATGATTCCTATTTATGAACTTTTCCCAATTTTTATCTTTTGTTGCCAGAAGACTTTGTATCCAATTTTTTTCAAAATTAAAATTTAAGTATTTGTCAACAAAATCCTCTCTTTTAACTCCTGAGCCTGTAGCCATTCTTAGCATTTTTCCTTCTCTTAAAAGTAGTTTTTTATTAAGTTCATAAAGAGCTTCCATTAGAGCTTCAATAGTTGTGGAGTTAAAATGAACAGCTTTCATTGCTCCAACCATTTCTTTTTGTATTTTTAAATATTTTTTTTCTAAAGATGCATAATTTTTTTCATTTTTTTTATCTGCATTGATTAATTCTTGACTGTGTTTTTGAAGTTTTTTGAATAACTTTGTTATATCGTTAAAATCGTTTAATACTTTTGGTTTAAGCTTTTCTTCCATTGCTGCCAGTGAAACATTAAGACTGTCGTCATCCTCATCCTCTTGTTGTTGCTCTTCTTCACTATTTTCTTGATTACTTTCTTTATTATCTTTCTTTTTTTTATCCTCTTCCTTATTATCTCCACCACTTTCAATAAGCTTAAGTGTATCTTCTAATTTTGAATCAGAAATATCAGACATATCGTAAGTAGCTTCCAAATCCACTATATCTCTTAAAAGCATTGTCCCATCTTTAATTGCATCTTTCCAATTGATAATTGATCTAATCGTCATTGGGCTTTCACAAATTGCACCAATCATTTTTTCTCTTCCTGCTTCTATTCTTTTAGCTATAGCTATTTCACCTTCTCTACTAAGAAGCTCAACAGCCCCCATATCTCTTAAATATAATCTTACTGGGTCGTCTGTTTTTCCAGTTTGTTTTTTTTCTTGGTCATCATCTCCCTGTTCAGCTTTTGTAGCTTGTTCTTTTGCTAGAGCTGTTAATTCTTTTGCCTCTTCCTCAGAATGAATTTTAATGTTATTAGAGGTAATAAGATTACTAAATTTTTTAATATTTTCCTCAAGTCTAAATTTTTTAGGAATAGCTTTTTCAATTATTTTTTGAGTATATATTCCATCAATTTTATGTTTATTAATTAATTTAGCAAATATTTCTTTTATTTTTTCTTCAAAACCTGAAATTGCTTTTGGAATTTTTTTTGGTTTATCTTCTTGTGAAGCTTTAATTAAAGACTTCTTAGATACTTTTTTTGCAATAGTTTTTTTTGTTTTTTTTATAATTTTTGATTTAGATGCTTGAGAAGGTTTGGAAATGGATTTCTTCTTAGTTAATTTTTTTTTAATAGAAGTTTTCTTTTTAGGTGCCTTTGTTTTCTTCTTTACGGTTTTTTTCTTCTTTTTTGCCATAGCTTTATTTTAATAACTCTTCATTGTTGTGAAGATTAAAAGTAATATTTTTTAACTCATCCCAAGTCATTGTAGATGAGTTATTATCAATATCACTTAGGCTTTTATTTATTTTTTTCAAATTTGAAAGTCTTGTCTTCAAATTATTTATGGATTCTTTAATTTCATTTATAACTTCCTCAGAATCATGGTCTAGGCGTACATAAGGAAAAAGTTGAAATATACTATTATCCTTAGTTTTATGGTAAATTTCAGATACTTTATTGGGAAATTTATTAATATTAATATTATCTATATCAACGTCAAAAAACTCTGATTTATGAATAAAATTTAAGAATTCAGTCTGATCATCATTTAATAATTCAGAAACTATCAACAGCGAATAGATCTCTTGTCTTAAATTCATATGATTTAAATAAGCTGTCAAAAAAGAATATATTTGTTTATCTTTTAATGAAATCGTTTTTGGAACAATTTTAATAGATTGTTTTTTAGTAGAAAATGATTTTAGTTTTTGAAAAAATAGAGATTTAAACTCATTTTTGTAAAAATATTTTATTTTACTATCTTTTATATTGCTGACTAATTCATCAATATAGCTATCAAAAATAACTTTATTATCAGATTTTTGTAAATCAATTGATTTTGATGATTCCTGAAAAATAAAATCTACAACTGAAAGTGGATTTTTTAAATATTTTGCAAATTTGATTAAAGAATATTCATTTATGAAAGTATCAGGATCATATTCATTTGGTAAAATAATAAATTGTAATAATTTTGAAGGAGTTAAGTAGGGTAATGACATTATAGCACTTTTAAAAGAAGCTTTTAAACCTGATGTATCTCCATCAAACATTAATGTTGGTTTATTTACATATTTCCATGATAATAAAAGATGACTATCAGTTAAAGAAGTGCCTAGTGGAGCTACAGCTGTTTTAATATTTTTGTCATACAAACTTATCACATCCATATAACCCTCACAAATTAACATATTTTTTTTTGACCTTATGGTTTGTTTAGCATTAAAAAGATTATACAAAATATTTCTTTTTTTAAAAAAATCACTCTCAGGAGAATTAATATATTTTGGATTTGAATTATCTAGTACTCTTCCTCCAAATCCAACAATTTTTCCATATTCATTTATAATTGGAAAAATAAGCCTATTGTAAAAAAAATCACGTATCTTATTATTTTTATCTAGTTTTACTACATTACTTTCAAGCAGTTCTTTATCTTCAAAATCTTGTTCTTTTAGAAATTGATAAAGAGTTTGTTTTGAGCTAGAAGAATATCCTAACTTAAAATACTTAATAGTCTCTTCTGATAAATTTCTTTTATTTAAATATCTTTGACAATCTTTATTTGCCTGAAGATTATCTTGAAACCACTTTGTCGAAATTTCTAAAATTTTAAAAATTTTATCATTTTTTTTATTAAAATTTGAATCAAAATTATCAACTATTCTAATGCCAACTCTTTGAGCTAACTCTTTTACTGCTTCAGGGAATGAAAAATTATAAAGCTCTGTGTATATGGTGAATATATCTCCTTTAGCCCCACATCCAAAACAGTAATAGGAACCTAAATCATCATTTATTTTGCAAGATGGAGTTTTTTCATCGTGAAAGGGGCAGCAACACCAACTATCTTTACCTTTTTTTATAACTTTTGTTTTCTTTTCAATTTCTTGTGAAAGAATAATTTTTGATTTTATTAATTCAAGATCATTTTTTGAAAATGACATCAATTGCCCAGTAAAGATTTAGCAATTTTTCCAACTAAACCCATATCTATTTTTCCAGTATATTTTTCCTTAATTATTTTCATAAGAGCACCCATTTCTTTGAGTGATGTAAAATTATTTTCTTGAATTATATTTTTTATGATCAATTTTGTTTCATCTTCATCCATTTGTTTTGGTAAAAACATTTCTATTACTTTAATTTCATTTAGTTCATTTTCAATAAGATCATTCCGATTCGCTTTTTCAAAAGCTTCTATTGAATCTTTTCTTTGTTTTACTAAGCTTTGAAGTAAACTTAAAATATCAGAATCGGTCAAAGAGTCTTGCTTACCTCTCAAAGAAATTTCCTTATCTTTAATTGCACTCTTTATTAATCGTAATGTATTTATAGAATTACTGTCTTTTTCTTTGATAGAATTGTTGTAATGACTTTCAATTTTATCCTTTAAGCTCATATTTTTTCACTTTCTAATAAATTTTATTTAATAATATAATTCTTCTTTTTATTTTCAACTAATCCTTGACTACATTGTTATAAATGCCTACTAACTATCATTTTGCTTCATCAAAATATAATGGAAGTTTTAAAAAAAGAGCCACATATACACAATAAATCTGCTGCTCTTGTATTAGAAAATGGTGAAATCTTATGGGGTTATGGATTAGGAGAAAAAAAGGCTGCCGTAGGTGAGCTTTGTTTTAATACTTCTCAAACAGGCTATCAAGAAGCATTATCTGATCCTTCATATACTAAACAAATCATAACATTTACTTTTCCACATGTTGGAATTGTAGGTACAAATCAAGAAGATCAAGAATCAAAAAAAATCTACGCTGATGGTTGTGTAATAAATCAGCCTTTATCAGAATATTCAAATTGGAGAGCAGAAAATGACTTAAATTCATATTTTTTAAAAAACAATATTCCATGTATTTTTGGAATTGACACTAGATACTTAACTAAGAAATTATCTGTTGAGGGGGCTAAGAAGGCAGCAATTATTCACTTTGGAGAAGGTGAAAATAAAATTGAAAAACTTAAAACTCAAATAAATGAGTGGAAAGGTCTTCAAAATTTAGATTTGGCTGGGATAGTATCGACAGACCAAAACTATAATTGGAAAAAAGGAATATGGAAAAGTGATAAATCAATTAAAAGCCAATTTAAATATAATGTCACTTGTTTGGATTTTGGTATCAAAAATAATATTTTAAGAAATCTAAATGAATTTAATCTTAAACCAACCGTATTAAATTTATTTTCTAGCTACGAAGAAATAATAGAAACTAATCCCTCAGGAATTTTTTTATCAAATGGTCCTGGTGATCCTTATGCCACAGGTAGTAAAATAGTTGATGTGATTAAAAAATTAATTGATGATAATATTCCAATATTTGGAATATGTTTAGGGCATCAAATATTAGGATTGGCATTAAATGCAAAGACTAAAAAAATGTTTCAGGGTCACAGAGGTTCAAACCATCCTGTTAAAAATCTTACAACAGGTATTGTTGAAATTACTTCACAAAATCATGGTTTTGAAGTGGATAGAGATAGTTTTAGCAAAGATATAATTGAAACTCATATTTCACTATTTGATGGGACCAATGAAGGTTTAAGACATAAGCATTTGCCAGTATTTAGTGTTCAGTATCATCCAGAGGCATCCCCTGGTCCTCACGATAGTCATTATTTGTTTGAAGAATTTTATAAACTTATTGAAAAAAATGCCAAAAAGAACTGATATAAATAAAATATTAATAGTAGGTGCAGGCCCTATAGTTATTGGTCAGGCTTGTGAATTTGATTATTCGGGTGCTCAGGCATGTAAGTCTCTCAAAGATGAAGGTTATAAAATTGTATTAATTAATTCAAATCCAGCAACAATAATGACTGATCCAGAACTAGCTGATCAAACTTATATAGAGCCTATAACTAAAGAATTTGTTGAAAAAATAATCGAAATCGAAAAACCAGATGCTCTTCTCCCAACTATGGGAGGACAAACTGCTTTAAATGTTTCAATGGAACTTTTTAATAATCATATACTTGAAAAACATGGAGTGAAAATGATTGGAGCTAATCCAACAGCAATAGAATTAGCTGAGGATAGACAAAAATTTAAAGATGCTATGAAAGAAATTGGTCTAAGCTGTCCTAAAAGTTATGTAGTTAACACTATTGAAGAGTCAAAAAGGGTAAAAAATGAATTAAATTTACCTCTTGTGATTAGACCAAGTTTTACACTTGGAGGTACTGGTGGTGGTGTTGCCTATGATGATGAGGGATTTATTGATTTATGTTATAGGGGTTTAAGTGCTAGCCCAACCAATCAAATACTTATTGAAAAATCTGTATCAGGTTGGAAAGAATTTGAGATGGAAGTTGTTAGAGATAATAAAGATAATTGTATTATTGTTTGCTCAATTGAAAATGTTGATCCAATGGGTGTTCATACTGGAGATAGCATAACAGTAGCACCATCCTTAACATTAACTGATAAAGAATATCAAATTTTAAGGAATGCTAGCATTAAGGTTCTCAGAAAAATAGGTGTAGATACTGGAGGCTCAAATGTTCAATTTGCAATTAATCCTGAAGACGGAGAAATTAATGTAATTGAAATGAATCCAAGAGTTAGTAGATCTTCAGCATTAGCATCAAAAGCTACAGGTTTTCCAATAGCAAAAATTGCTGCAAAATTAGCTGTAGGTTATACTTTGGATGAACTTGAAAATGATATTACTACAACAACACCTGCAAGTTTTGAACCAACTATTGATTATGTTGTAACTAAAATTCCAAGATTTACTTTTGAAAAATTTGTTGGTGCTAATTCTGACTTAACGACATCCATGAAATCGGTTGGTGAGGCAATGAGTATAGGTAGATCTTTTAATGAATCAATCCAAAAGGGGTTTAATTCTCTTGAGTATGGTTTAACTGGTTTTGATAAACCAAAACTTAGCTCATATGATAAAAATACAATTTTGAATGAACTTAAAATACAATCTTCTCAACGCTTATTAGTTGTAGGAGAAGCCCTAAGGATTGGATTAACAGTTGATGAAATAAATCAAACTACAAAATATGATAAATGGTTTTTATATCAAATTAAATCAATAATTGATTTTGAAAAAATATTAAAAGAAAAAGGCCTCAACAAAGATATAATATTATATGCTAAGAAAATAGGCTTCTCGGATAGTAAAATCTCATCAATATTAAGTATTAAAGAAAAAGAATTAAGAAAATTTAGAAATAATAACTATATTAATCCTATCTTCAGACTAGTGGATACTTGTGCAGGTGAATTTAGTTCCAAAACTCCGTATCTTTATTCTACTTACGATTGGAATTTTGAAAATACTAAATTCTGTGAAGCAAATCCTACATCAAAGGACAAAGTAATAATACTTGGAGGTGGTCCTAACAGAATAGGCCAAGGCATTGAATTTGATTATTGCTGTGTACATGCTGTCTATGCATTAAAAGAAAAGGGTATTGAAACAATAATGATAAATTGTAACCCAGAAACAGTTTCAACTGACTATGATACTGCTGATAGACTTTATTTTGAACCACTTTCAGCTGAAAGTGTTATTGAAATTTACAATAAAGAAAAAAGTAATGGAAATGTTCTTGGTGTGTTAGTTCAATTTGGAGGTCAGACTCCATTAAAAATTGCAAAAGAATTAGAAGAAGCTGGAATAAAAGTTATAGGAACTTCAACTGACGCAATAGATTTAGCTGAAGATAGAGATAGATTCAGTGAAATATTAATGAAACTAAAAATTGATCAACCAAAAAATGCTTTTGCAAATACTGTAGCTCAAACTTTAGAAAAAGCTGAGGAAATTGGATATCCTGTTTTAGTTAGACCTTCGTATGTACTTGGAGGAAGAGCCATGCAAATCGCATACGATAAAGATAATTTAGAGTCATTTTCTAATGAAGCTCTTGAAGTTTCTTCAAATAACGTAATTTTAATTGATGAGTATCTTGAGAATGCCAAAGAAATAGATGTAGATATAATTAGAGATAAAAATGGAGAAATATTTGTAGCTGGGATTATGGAACACATCGAAGAGGCAGGAATTCACTCTGGAGATAGTGCTTGTTCCTTACCTCCATACTCAGTCAGTAAAGAAATCCAGAATAAAATAATTGAATGGGTATCAAAAATTGCCAATGAAATTAATGTTGTTGGATTAATGAATACTCAATTAGCAATTAAAGATAAAAAAATATATGTTTTAGAAGTAAACCCAAGAGCCAGCAGGACGGTACCATTTGTTGCTAAATCAAAAGGTATTCCAGTCGCAAAAATTGCAGCAAAAGTAATGGTTGGGGAAAATCTTAATTCAATTTTGAATGATTATAAAATTAATGAATTAAAAAACTTTAATGTAAAAGAATCTGTTTTTCCTTTCAATAAATTTGATGGAGTTGATCTAATATTAGGTCCTGAAATGAAATCTACAGGAGAAGTTATGGGAATAGATGAAACCTTTTTATCTTCCTATATAAAAAGCCAAATAGCCTGTGGTAATATTCTTCCATCTAAAGGTACAGTATTTATCTCAATAGATAATGATAATAAAAAGTTCATTATTGAGATAGCACAAAAGTTAAAAGAATTAGATTTTAAACTACTTGCAACTAAAGGGACTGCTGATTACTTAAATTCTAATAACATCAAGACAAAAATAGTAAATAAAGTAAAAGAAGGTAATCCTCATGTAGTTGACTCATTAATTAATAATGAAATTCAGCTAGTAATTAATACAACAAAAACTCAATCATCTATTAGAGATAGCTATAGTATTAGAAGGACATCGTTAATGTATAATATTCCATATTATACGACAATAGCTGGAGCAAAAGTTGCTGTAGATGCTATTGAACATATGAAAACTCAGGAATTCACAATAAAAAGTCTTCAAACTATAAATTAATTTTATTGACTATAAAAAATAAATAAATCATCATGAGTTTATGAATAAAATTCCTATGACTTCTGAGGGTTATACAAAATTACAAGATGAATTAAAGAAATTAACCTCTCAAGATAGGCCAAAAATTATTGAAGCAATTGCCGAGGCTAGAAGCCACGGGGACTTATCTGAAAATGCAGAATATCAATATGCTAAAGAACAACAAAGTTTAATTGAAGGAAGAATTATAGATTTAGAGAGTGCTATTAGCAAAGCAGAGGTAATAGATGTTAAATCTGTTGAAGGTGACGATATTAAATTTGGTGCAACAGTTGAAATAGAAGATGATGAAAGTGGAGAAAAACAACAATATCAAATTGTTGGGGAATATGAATCAGATATTGAAAATAAAAAACTTTCAATTACTAGTCCTTTAGCTAGAGGCTTGATTGGTAAAACAGTAGAAGACAATGTTGAAATCAATAGTCCAAAAGGTTTAAAAAGTTATACAATACTATCAATAAAATACATTTGAATATAGACAATCCTAAAATTTGGTCATTAACTGATGGTTCACAAGGAATGATAAGTCAGACTAAAGGTCTGGCAAATGAATTGAGTGTAAATATAAAGGAAATTAAAACTGAAATAATTTTTCCTTGGAATAAATTACAGCCTGGGATACTTCCTTTTTTTAATTGGATATTTATAAATAAGTTACCAATAGATGAGATACCTGATTTAGTTATCAGTTGTGGAAGAAAAAGTGTTTACCTATCAATTTATCTTAAAAAAAAATATCCAAATATTATTAATATTCATATTCAAAACCCAAAAATTTCTTCAAAAAACTTTTCTTATGTTATAGCTCCAAATCATGATGGTTTATATGGTGACAATATAATTAATTCTTCGGGTGCAATACATCATTTTAAACAATTTAATAATTTGAAAAATCATTATGAAATTAAAAAAAAAAATTTAATCACATGTATTATTGGAGGTGAAAATAATCATTATAATTTCTCAAAAGAAAATACTTTAGATCTTTGTAAAAGAATAAAAAAATTAAAGTCTCATAATAATGAAATTTTAGTTCTTACTTCGAGAAGAACTAATAAAGAAATTAAGCATATTTTGAAAAAAGAATTGAGCACTATGTCTACATTATGGCTTGGAGAAGGAAAGAATCCATACGAATTTGCTATTTATAATTCCAGTTATTTTATTATTACTTCTGACTCAACCTCTATGATTTCTGAAGCAAGTATATCTGGTAAGCCAATTTATGTTTATCAATTACCAATGAAGAGAAAAAGTAAAAGATTTACAAGATTCCATGAAGAATTTAAAAAAATGAATATAACAAGAGATTTTAATACTTTAGACAAATTAGAAAATTGGACATATACGAAACTAGAGGAAAGCAAAAGAATTGCTGGAATTATAAAAAAAAGAATTATAGAAAGGAAAAATGAATCTTGAGAACTTAACTCATGTAAATTTTCCCTTTAATCACTGGGTATTTAGTAATTGTTTAGAAGAAGGCGCATTAGATGAAATTTCCTATAGTAATATTCCGTCAGGAGACAGAATGTACGATGGGACAAGAGCTGCCGATCATACAGGACAGGGAGTTGATGGTAAATTAAGACTTTTTATAACAAAAAATAATTGTCAAAATTTTCCATATCTAACAAAATTAATTCATTCTTTACAAAGCAAAGAAATGGTAAATAAAATATCGAATATAATTGATAAAAATTTATCAAATTCATACGTCAGATTAGAAATAATAGGAGATAAAAAAGGATTTTGGTTAAAACCACACAAAGATATTTCAGAAAAATTAATAACTATGATGGTTTGGGCGAACCCATATAATGAAGCGTCAAATTTGGGTACCGACCTATACGATAAAAATTTTAAATTAGTTAAAACAATTAAATATGTTCATAATAGCGGTTATTTTTTTTCTTCAGGGGATGATACTTGGCATGGACTTGAATTAAAAGAAATTCAAAAAGAAAGAAGATGTATTCAAATAAATTATGTTACTTTTAATACAGATTGGCCAGTTGAAAAAAGTGCTTAAATTATTAATTTAATTATATGACTGAAAAAATAGAAAATGATGTCTTAATTATTGGCTCTGGACCAGCAGGCTATACTGCTGCAATCTATGCAGCAAGAGCAAATTTAAAACCGCATTTAGTTTCAGGTTTAGAACCAGGAGGTCAGCTAACCATCACTACGGATGTAGAAAACTATCCAGGATTTGAAAATGTAATTCAGGGTCCTTGGCTTATGGAACAGATGAAAGAACAAGCAGTAAAAGTAGGAACTATCTTTCATAATGATATTGTAACTTCAGTTGATTTTGAAAAAAATCCATTTACTTCCAAAACTGAGTCAGGCAAAGAATTTGTGTCTAAATCGATAATTATTGCAACAGGCGCTCAGGCTAGATGGCTGAATTTGGAAAGTGAAAAAAAATTTAAAGGATTTGGTATTTCTGCTTGTGCAACTTGCGATGGATTTTTCTTCAAAGATCAGCAAGTAGCAGTGATTGGTGGAGGTAATAGTGCAGTAGAGGAAGCAATGTTTTTGACTAAATTTGCTTCAAAGGTTTTGTTAATCCATAGAAGAGATAGTTTACGAGCTGAAAAAATTTTACAAGAAAGACTATTTAACAATGAAAAAATTGAAGTAATTTGGAATAGTAAGGTTTCTGAGTTCGTTGGAGAACAAAATCCAAATACTTTAAAAAAGATTATTTTAGAGAACACATTAGACGGCACCAAAACAGCTATAGATGTAAATGGTGCTTTTATAGCCATAGGACATGATCCCGCTACTTCACTTTTTATAGATAAGTTAAAAATGGACGAGGAAAATTATATAATTACTAAACCTGATAGTACTGAAACAAGTATTAAGGGAGTCTTTGCTGCAGGTGATGTAAAAGATAAAATTTATAGGCAGGCTGTAACTGCTGCTGGTATGGGCTGTATGGCTGCTTTAGAGGTTGAAAAATATATAGCGGAAAATTAATTATCCCTGTCTTGCTTTCATTCTGGGATTTTTCTTATTAATTACATAAATCCTACCTTTTCTACGAACGACTTTACAATCCTTATCTCTAGTTTTGGCAGTTTTTAATGAACATTTAACTTTCATAAAAAGCGCTTTAAATTCTGGGATTTGTTTTGTCAAACATATATTGTCTGAATTAATATGAGAAAGTTATCTTACCCAGGAAGATCTAATGTTTTAGCTCAAAATGGTATGGTAGCAACTTCAAATCCATTAAGTTCCATGGTTGCTATTAATGTACTTCAAAAAGGTGGAAATGCTGTTGATGCTGCTATTGCGGCTTCAGCTGTTCAAGCTGTAGTATGTCCAAGCGCAACTGGAATCGGTGGGGATTGTTTTGCAATTATTTCGATGAATGGGAAAAAACCAATTGCTGTAAACGGGTCTGGAATTGCTCCTAAAAGAGCGAATTTACAGTTTTATAAAGATAATAAAATAAAAAATATTGGTTTAACAAGTCCGCATTCAATCACTATTCCTGGGGCAGTTCATGCATGGTGTTCTATGCATGAAAAATTTGGAAGAATTGATTTTAATGAAGTTTTAAATGGTGCAGAAAATTTTGCTAAAAAAGGATTTCCTGTTCATGAAGTTGAAGCTATTGCATGGAAAGAAAATGAAAAAAAACTTAAAAAAAATTCTAATTCTAAAAGATTATTTTTAAATAAAAATCTAAGTTATAGTTATGGTGAAGTTTTTAAGAATATTCCTTTAGCAAATACTTTAAGAATCATCTCAAAAAATAAAATTAAAGGATTTTATCAAAGTGAAATAACTAAGGACATGGTTAAGACACTAAATAAACTTGGAGGACTGCATACAGAAGAAGATTTCTATAATCAAAAAACGTTATTTTCAAAAACAATAACAAATTCATATAGAAATTTAAAAATTCATCAATGCCCCTTAAATAGTCCTGGATTAGTTGTTTTGATGATGATGGCAATGACTGAGAAATTAAATATCAAAAAATACCATCCTTCAAGTTTTGAAAGATATCATCTTCAAGCTGAAATTTCAAAAATATGTTTTGAGGTTAAGGAAACAATATTTGGTGATCCTAATTTTAATAATATAAATATAAAAGATTATTTAAGAAATGAATATATAAGCTCTTTATGTTCTAGAATAAATAAAAATAAAATTTATTCTTCAAAAAAAGGCTATGTAACTTCTCACCCTGAAACAATATATTTAAGTGTTGTAGATAGAGATTTGAATTCAGTATCATTTATAAATTCAATATGTCATGGTTTTGGAAGTGGAATTACAAGTAATAAAACAGGAATTCTTTTTCAAAATAGAGGTGTAAATTTCAGATTAGAAGATGGTCACCCCAACTCAATTGATAGTCATAAAAGACCACTTCATACAATAATCCCTGGGCTAATAACTAATAAGAATGATGAAACACTGTATTCTTATGGAGTTATGGGAGGACAATATCAACCAATTGGTCAGTCTCATTTAATTCAAAATATAATCGACTATAACATGACAGTACAAGAAGGCTTGGATTTACCTAGAGCTTTTGCTCTAAATGGTCTCTTAAATGTTGAGAATTCATTAGATGATAAAATTGTAAAAAAATTAAAGAATATTGGTCATAAAATTAAAATAAATAAAAATGCTATTGGCGGTGGTCAATGTATAAAAATAGATAGAAAAAATGGAGTGCTTATTGGCGGGTCAGATCCACGAAAGGATGGTATGGCAATAGGTTACTAACCTACACTTTTCCAAAAGTGTCATTATACTGATTATTTACTCTCACAAATGTAGTACACTTACTAAGCTGCTTCAATGATGCAGCGCCAACGTATGTACAACTACTTCGTACACCTCCAAGAATATCTCTAATTGTACTATCTAGCGAATTCTTCATTTGTATTTTAACTTTTTTACCTTCAGATGATCTATAGTTTGCAAGACCACCATAATGTTTCTCATTTGCTTCTTCAGAACTTGATCCATAAAACTCGATAAATTTACTTCCATTTTCCACAATTATATCACCACCACCTTCCTTATGACCTGCTAACATTCCGCCAAGCATAACAAAGTCTGCACCAGCACCAAATCCTTTTGCAACATCACCAGGACAAGTACATCCTCCATCAGCGATAATATGCGCTCCTAATCCATGTGCTGCGTCAGCACATTCCATTACAGCGCTAAGTTGTGGATACCCTACTCCTGTTTGTATTCTAGTGGTACATACACTTCCAGGACCAATACCAACTTTAACAATATCCGCCCCACTTAATACTAATTCCTGAGTCATATCTGCAGTAACAACATTACCTGCAATAATAGTTTTTTTTGGATATTTTTTTCTTACTTCTGAAACAAAATTACTAAAATTTTCTGAATAACCATTTGCAACATCAATACAGATAAATTTAAATTTTGGATATATTTTTAAAATTGAATTTAACCTATTGTAACTGTCTTTACTTGTACCGCAACTAAGAGCGATTGAATCAAAGAAAATATTTTTTTTATAAATAGTTCCTATTTGATTAATATCATGCTGTTTTGTTAAAGCAGTCATTAGTTTGTTAGAACTTAGTTTTTTTGCAACATCTATTTCACCAACACCATCCATATTAGAGGCTATTATTGGAATTCCTTTCCATGATGATCTTGAGTGTTTAAAAATATATTTTCTATTCAAATCAACATCTTTCCTACTTTTTAAAGTACTTCTCTTTGGTCTAAAAAGGACATCTGAGTAGTCAAGTTTTATTTCTTCTTCGATTCTCATAAATACATTCGCATATTTGTATTAAATAATTTAGAAATTAAAACAAATATAAATTGTTATCTATGAACTTAAATACGTTAATAAATGCAAATAAAAGAAGGTTTGATATTAAATTTAAAAAACTTTTAAAAAATAAGCTAGACAAATCAAGTTTATCAAATGCAATCTTTTATGGCTCTATGAACGGAGGAAAAAGAATAAGGCCATTTTTAGTAATGGAGTCTGCAAAAATAGCAAAAATTTCATCAAATGATGCCTTTGTCATAGCCTCATGTATTGAATGTATACATTCGTACTCCTTAATTCACGATGATTTACCATCAATGGATGATGATGATTACAGAAGAGGTAAATTAAGTACTCATAAAAAATTTAATGAAGCTACTGCAATTTTAGCAGGAGATGCTTTACATGATTTAGCATTTGAATTGATCTCAGGAAATTTTAAAAATAAAAATGTTATTTCTAGATTAAATTTAATAAATTATCTTTCTTTGTGTATTGGACATAAAGGATTAGCTCTTGGTCAAGCTTTAGATTTAGAATATGAAAATAAAAAGTTAACTAAAAATAAAATTTTAGATATGTATTCTAGAAAAACTGGCAAGTTATTTGAATTCTCTTTTTCTGCACCTTTTATATTAAAAGATAAAAGTAAAATAGATATTCAATTTGCAAAAGATTATGGAATGTTATTTGGTTTAATATTTCAAATTATAGATGACTTAATCGATGAAATTGGAACTTTTAAGAAAATTGGAAAAACACCAGGTAAAGATGTTGAGCAAGGCAAAAGTACCTTACTAAAATTAATTGGTGAAAAACAAGTTACTGATTTATGTAATAATAAAATTAATACTTTTATAAAAAAATATAAAAATAAAATAAGTCAAAACCCTATACTAATAGAAATGCTAGAATTTGGAATGGATCGACTAAATTAAAAATGTACTATTTTTTTTGCTAGATATAATCCAGATGTAGCTGAAACAGCTGTCAATGAACCACCCCAGACCATATCTACGAAAGTAACTGTTGGTGACCATCCTTTTAGTACTGCCATATTTGTTAAGTTATATGTGCCATATGCAACCAAACCAAATATGAAGCCAGTGTACAATGTTTTCATTAAGTCACCAGAAACAACACAAGGTTGAATTACAACCAATGCGATACCAAATACATATATTATGTAAAAAAGAGCAGCAGCCCACATTACAGGCTTATCAGCTAATAAATTACCTATTAGTGGTCTATAAAAAGACTTTGTAGCGAAGCTTAACCAAATTACGTCGATTATTAAGAAAATCAGTGAAGCAATTAGCGTGGCTACTAGTAAACATTTGAACATATTTTATAGATATATCATATTATTAAATTTCAAGAATATTTATTTAAATTTCTATGGTGGGTGTGACAGGGATTGAACCTGTGACCCCTGCCGTGTCGAGGCAGTGCTCTACCGCTGAGCTACACACCCAAGAAGTTTTATTTTATAAAAATATAATATTTGAAATATAATGACTTTTAAAGTTAAAGCAATAATTGAAAAATTGTATGAAATTTTTAAATTATACTTAATTTAACCTTTTTTAATCATTAATTAAGTAAATAAATTATAAACATATTGATCAATTTTTTATTAAATAATATTCAGAGTTTAGAATTATTCATGCAATTGAATATTAATATTAGGAGATAAATGAAGGTAAAAAAAAACAATTTTACAGAAAATGAAATCTCTAAAGCTCTAAAAATTTATAATTATTTTATTGAAAATTCATTCTCTAATTTTGAAGAAAAAAAATTAACTAAATTAAAATTTAATTTACTATTAAAAAAAATTAAAAAAAATAAATTACCATTTATTTTAGCAATTAAAGAAAATGAAGTTATTGGATTAGCCTTTGTAAATAAATTTAGAGAAAAAAGTGGATATAGATTTTCTTATGAACATTCAATCTATGTTGATCCAGATTTCATTAATAATGGTTATGGTAATAAGATACTAAGAGAACTTGTTAAAATATGTAAAAAAATTTCAAATATTAAAAATTTGATAGCAGTGATCGGTGGAAAAAATAATTTTGCTTCAATAAAAATACATAAAAATAATGGATTTCAATATATTGGGACTATAAAGAAAGCTGGTTTTAAAAAAAATAAGTGGGTTGATTCTATTTATATGCAAAAAAGGTTATGAAAAAAGTAAACACTAACAATTTTAAAAATACACTTAGTAAGTTTTCAACAGGAGTTACAGTTGTATGTGTTAAAAATAATAATTCAATATATGGGAAAACTGTTAACTCATTTAATTCTTTATCTCTTAACCCTCCTATGGTTCTGTTTTCTTTAGGTAATTACTCGTCCTCAATAAAACAGTTTTCAAAAACTAAATTTTTATCAATAAATATTCTATCTAATAAACAAAAAAAATTATCTGACAATTTTGCTTTAACTGCGCCTAATTTAGAAGATATAAAATTTATCGAAGGGAAAAATAAAACAGTAATTATACCAAACTGTATAGCAAATCTTGAATGTAAGTTAATGGATAAAATAAAAAAAGGCGACCACATAATATTTATATGTAAGATATTAGAATTACAATCTAACGATAAATTGAAACCACTTTTATATTTTAATTCAAAATATTTCTAGGTGTTTAGAATTTTAAGATATCTAATTTTAATTTTTATAATATCAACAGGATATTATTTGTTTATTTCTGAATACTTAAATATAACTGAGAAAAATATTTATAAGGAAGAAATTGTAAGAAAAGAAATAGTAGAAGATAAAAAAAAAATCATTCAAGAAAAAAAAGAAGAAACTTCACCTAATATAAAAAAAAGTATTGATAAAGTACAATTTGTTGAGAAAAAAATTGAAATTTTACAAGGTGATACTTTTGTTTCTATTTTGGAAAATCTAAACTTTAAGCAAAAAAAAATTTATGAAGTCATAAGTAAGATAGAAGATTCTTTTGATTTAAAGAAAATTAAAACTGGAGAAATTATTAGTGTTTTTGAAAATAATTATGGTGAAATAAAAAAAATTGAATTTTTTAAGAATACTGAGACTATTATCTCTGTTAATTTAGATAAAGAAATAAATTTAAATATAATAAAATTAACAAAGGCTTCATTTATTGAATCAAAAGAATATACAATTACAGAATCATTATTTTCAGATGGTATTAAAAATGGTGTTTCATCAGATATTTTAGTTAAAATTATAAGCCTTTTTAGTTTTGATCTCGATTTTCAAAGAGATATTAGGGTCAATACAGTTGTTTCAATATCCTATGAATTTGATGAAATAGTTGAAACAGGTAGACTGGAATATAACGATATTAAATATGCTTCTATAATAATTGATGGAAAACAATTAGAATATTTTAAGTTTATTACAGATGATGGTTATGTTGATTATTTTAACAGAGACGGAAAAAATGTTAAAAAATCAATTTTAAAGACACCTTTAGATGGCGCAAGAATTTCATCAAATTTTGGAATGCGTAAACATCCTATCTCTGGTTTCAACAAAATGCATAAGGGTGTTGATTTTGCTGCACCTACAGGAACACCAATTTATGCTGGAGGAAATGGAATTGTTGAATACGTTGGAAGAAATGGAGGATATGGAAAATATATTCGTATAAGGCATAATAATGGATATAAAACGGCGTATGCACATTTGTCAAATTATAATAAAGGTATTTCTAAAGGGGTAAGAGTTAATCAAGGTGAAGTTATAGGCTATGTAGGTAGTACAGGAAATTCTACAGGACCTCATCTTCATTATGAAATTATTTA
Source organism: uncultured Alphaproteobacteria bacterium (assembly GCA_902610845.1). GTDB lineage: Bacteria > Pseudomonadota > Alphaproteobacteria > HIMB59 > CACPNW01. The sequence continues at coordinate 54,437 of CACLXJ010000004.1, forward strand.
TCAAAATAAACATATAAATCCGTTAAAACTAAAACTTCCTTCTGGAAAAATACTTGAGGGTAAGGAATTAGAAAAATTTAAAGAAGAATATAAAATAATATATGCTGATCATTTGAGCATGTTATACGAATAACTACTTTGTTGATCTTGTTCTTTTTTCTTTAGATGGTTCAGCTATAAATGGAATAGATTCGATGGAATCATTTTCTACTTTATCATTATTATTTACTTCGATGGTTTCATTATCAATATCTGAAGTTTGTTCATTTACAATACTTTGTTTTTGCTCATCAAAATTTGCGTTTTCTTCAATATTAATACCTAGCTCAACCATTATTCTGTAGTAGTGATCAGTAAATTGATAATAATATTCAGATTGAATTCTATCACCTGATCTTGATGCTTCTTTAGCAAGTTTTAAGTACTTGTTATATTGCTGGGATACATTTCCTCTATTTCTATTATTGAAATTTTTGTATCCACCACTCTTCTTAAAACTGGGTCTTCTATTACTCTTATAAGCGGTTCTACCGTTTTTTTTATACATATTGTTAGGAAATTAAAAATTTTATTAAATTATTAATCTTTTTTTTTATCTATACAGTTCATTTGATTTATTTCAACTTATATCTTTAAAAAACTAAGGATTCTCTCGATTCCTTGAAGATCATTAACTATTTTATTCAAATATAATCCAGAATTTTCAAATATTTCTTCACAATCTTGTCTCTGATTATTACCAATTTCACATACAAAATAAGCACTTTTATTCATTAAATTTTTTAGATTATTTGAATATTCTCTATAAAATTTCAGCCCATCATCTCCTCCAACTAAAGCTAATTTAGGCTCAAAATTTTTAACTTCTGGCTCTGCATTATTAAACTGTTCGTTTGATAGGTATGGTGGATTAGATACAATTAAATCAAACTTGGAATTAATATTTTTAAAATCAATCATCTTAAGTTGGATTTGATTATAACAATTATGTATTTTTAAGTTTTTTTCTGCAACTTCTAATGCTTCTTTAGATATATCTATAGCTGTTATGGATGCATTTTTAAATTCCTTTGCTAGTGATATTGCGATACAGCCTGATCCGGTACCAATATCTAATATTTTTAATTTAAGGTTTTTGTTTTTATAAATATTTAATACTTCTTCAATTATCAATTCTGTTTCAGGACGTGGATCTAAAACAAAATTATTTACATAAAAATCATTTCTCCAAAAAGGTTTATTTTTAATAATTTTAGCTATTGGTTGTCTATTAATTCTTTTTTGAAGATAAGATTTAAATTTAACGATATCAATATTGTCTACATTAAAATTACTTAAAATAATTTCATTATTTTTTTTTGAAGCATGCTTTAGTAAAATTCTCAGATCTAAGTCTGGATTACTTATATTTTTTTGTTTTAATTTAGTTAAACTCTCTTTAATTAAATTATTCATTTTTCATATTTGCTAACTTTTTACTCTCTTCTTCAGCAATTAAAGGGTTTATCAACTCATCTATTTTACCCTCAAGTATTTCTGACAGATTGTACAATGTAAGATTTATTCTATGATCAGAAACCCTTCCTTGAGGAAAATTATAGGTTCTTATTCTTTCAGATCTATCTCCAGAACCTACTTGATTTTTTCTTTGCTCAGATCTTTCTTTGTTTTTTTCTTGTATTTGATTGTCTAGTAATCTTGATCGTAAAATCTTTAAAGCTTTTGCTTTATTTTTATGTTGAGATTTTTCATCTTGCTGAGAAACTACTATACCAGTTGGTATATGTGTTATTCTTACAGCACTATCAGTAGTGTTGACAGATTGTCCTCCTGGTCCACTTGATCTAAAAACATCAATTCTTAAATCTTTATCAAGAATTTGAATATCAACCTCTTCAGCTTCAGGTAGAACTGCTACAGTAGCAGCTGATGTATGTACTCTTCCACTACTTTCAGTTGTTGGAACCCTTTGCACTCTATGAACACCAGATTCGAATTTTAGTTTTGAAAAAACATTAAATCCTGAAATATTACAAATAGCCTCCTTTACTCCTTTTAAACCTGTTTCTGATATTGATAAAATATCAAATTTCCATGAATTTAAATCAGCATATCTCTGATACATATTTAATAAATCAGAAGCAAAAAGAGATGCTTCATCACCTCCAGTACCAGCTCTGATTTCTAAAATTGAATTTTTAGAGTCATTTTCATCTTTTGGTATTAGTAACTTCAATAATTCCTGTTCAAGATCTTTGATTTGATTTTTTTTTTCAATGAGTTCTGACTCAGCTATATTACTAATTTCTAAATCATTATCTTTTACTAAGTCATTAAGATTTAATATATCTTTTTGTAAATTGTTGTATTCTTGGATTTTTTCTACAATTGGTCGGAGCTCTGAATATTCTCTGTTTAATTTAATTAATTCATTTGAGTCAATATCATTCATATTGTTTAATGAATTTTCAATTAATTTAAATTTTTCTAAAATTATTGAAAATTGTTTATCTAGATTTATCATTCAAATGATTAAATATTTTATTAAGCTTTAATTCTTTTTGTTCCCCAGTCATTAAATTTTTAATAGTAAAAAAATCACCATTAAACTCATTTTCTCCAATAATAATTATAAACGATGCTGAAGATATATTTGCTTTTGAAAATGATTTTTTTAAATTGTATTTATAATTCCAGTAATATGAAATTCTATTTTCAGATAAATATTTTTGTAGATAAAGAAAATAATCTGTAAATTTTTCATTTGTTACTGCAATATGAATAGTTGAGCTTATTTTTTTTTCGTACTCCATTAATAATGCAATTCTTTCAATACCTGCGGCCCATCCAATACCGGGTATATCAGGTCCACCCAATACTTTTATTAAACCGTCATATCTTCCACCACCAAGTAATGTATCTTGACTTCCTAAATTATCTGATTTGTATTCGAATACTGTATTACAATAATAATCAAGACCTCTAACGAGATTAGCGTTTTCTTCAAAATCAATTCCTAGTATATTTAATGATCTTTTAAGATCTTCGTAGTGCTTTTTAGCTTCATCTGTTAAGTATTCATATATTTTAGGTGAAGATAGTGAAATTTCAACATCTTCCTGATTTTTTGAATCTAATATTCTTAATGGGTTAGTTTCAATTTTTTTAACGCTTTCCTCTGATAGTTTTTTTTTATGGGTATTAAAATACTTTGTAAGACTTTTTTTAAAATCAATTAACGTTTTTTTATCTCCTAAAGAATTAATATGAAGTTTTATTTTAGATTTAGGTAACAGTTCGTTTAAAATATTATTTGACAGAGAAATTAACTCAACATCAGCAAGAAAATCTCTAGTTCCAAGTATTTCAAAATTAATTTGATTAAATTGTCTATATCTACCCTTTTGCGGCCTTTCCCTTCTAAACATTGGTCCAATTCCAAAAATTTTTAATGGTAAATCGTTTAAGAGATTATTAGTAATGGCCGCTCTAATCATGGGCGTTGTGTACTCAGGGCGTAATGTTAAATATTCATTATTTCTGTCTTCAAATGAATACATTTCTTTCAACACAACATCAGAATGTTCGCCAAGAGGTTTTGCAAATAAATCACTAAATTCAAAAATTGGTGTCTGGATTTCTTTATATTCTTTTAAATTAGCGTTTTTAGAAACAATATTAGAGATAAAGTTAAATTTATCTATTTCTTCCCCAAATATATCATGTGTGCCTCTTACTGATCTTAATTTCATATTAATTACTAAGTTCTATTTCTTTAGTTTTTTTTCTAATTAGATCTTCAAGATAATTTTCTAAATCAACATTTTTTACAACATTATTTTTTTTACCATCAAGATAAATCATATGTGTATCATTTCCACCACCAGTTATTCCAATATTTGTCATAGTTGCTTCACCTGGACCATTAACAACACATCCAATTATTGACACTGTTATAGGCGTGGAAATATCATCTAATTTTTTTTCTAAGTTTTTTACAGTTTTTATTACTTCAAATTGTTGTCTAGCACATGAAGGACATGATATGATTTTTACACCTCTATTCCTTAATCCTAAGCTTTTTAAGATTTCAAAACCAACTCTTACCTCTTCCTCTGGCTCATCTGACAATGATATTCTAATTGTATCTCCTATTCCTCTCAAAAGTAAATTTCCAACTCCAATAGAAGATTTAATTGAGCCTGTTCTTTTTCCTCCTGCTTCTGTAATACCTAAATGCAAAGGATAATCACATAATTCAGCTAATTGCTCATATGCTTTTATAGACATAAATATATCTGAAGATTTCACACTGATTTTGAAATTAGTAAAATCATTATCTTCAAGTATCTTTATATTTAATTTAGCACTTTCAACTAAGGCTTCTGGATTGGGTTCAGAAAATTTTTCTAAAATTTGTTTTTCTAAACTTCCTGCATTAACACCTACTCTAATTGAGCAATTATTATCTTTTGCAGCTTTGATAACTTCCTTTATTCTTTCAATACTCCCAATGTTACCGGGATTAATTCTAATACAAGAAGCTCCATTGTTTGCTGCTTCAATACCTCTTTTGTAATGAAAATGTATATCTGCAATTATAGGTACAGGGCTATTTTTCACAATTTCTTTTAAAGATTGTGAAGATTCTTTATCTGGAACAGAAACGCGAACTAAATCAACTCCAAGTTTTGCAGATCTTTCTATTTGAGCAATAGTATCTTTGGCATTAGAAGTCAGAGTATTTGTCATTGTTTGAACTGCAATTTGATTATTACCTCCAATACTAACATTTCCAACTTTAATAACGCGCGACTTTCTTCTATTAATTTGTTGATACGGTCTAAGCATCTATTTAGTTTTTAAAATCTTTATATAAAACAAAAGAGTCTAAAATATCACCGTATTTACCTATCTTTCCTCTTACTTCATCATCTATAAGAACTAAAATGTTCCCTGCATTTCCTGCAGTAATATTGTAATTCAATTTTAACTCATATGTAAATTCTTCATCTTTATCCATTAACTTGCTTAAAACAATATTATTCTCTTCATCTCTTAATTGAAGCCAAGTTGAATTTAACATTTTTAATGTAGCAACTGTAGTCAAATTTTCATCAAATTCTATTGATGCTATAGCACTAGAATTATTTATCAAATCACTTTTTTCAATATCACTACTTTGAGATAAATTATCAAAAGTATTAGCTTTTTCGACTATAGGTTCTAAACTTTCAGGTATATCTGGAATTAAAGCAAAGTTAATTTCATTATCATTTTGATCAACGAATAAAAAGTAAAATGAAGTAAATACAACCATGATTATAGAAGCAGCAAAAAATTTTTCTATTTTAAAAAAATTGTTTTCTACTATTGGGGTAATATTCTTTTTCTCTTCCTTAATATTAAATGATACTTGATCTTTAAATTTTTTGATAATTGTGTCAGCATCTAACTCAAGAAAGTTTGAGTAAGATCTTAGATGTCCAATATTAAAAATAATATCTGGATTATTTTTTATATTATCATTTTCAAGATCAATAATTATACTTTTAGAAGTTTTTAACTCAATTGATATATCGTTAATAGAAAGATTTTTGGAGTTTCTTGCAATTAATAAAATTTGACCTACTGTTTTCATTTAATTTCCTAGATTATATGCCTCATGTAGAGATTTTACAGCAATTTTTGTAAATTTTTTATTAATTAAGACACTTATCTTTATTTCTGATGTCGAGATAGCTAATATATTAATTGAATTATCGGCTAAAGTTGTAAACATTTTCTTTGCTACTCCAGATTGAGACATCATTCCCATACCAATTACTGAAATTTTAGAAATATTACTATTGGTTTCAATAGATTTGAAATCAATTAAATTTTGATTTTCTTCTAATATTTTTTTAGCATTATAAATTTCAACATTTGGAACAGTAAAGGTAATATTTGCAGTTACACCATCTTGTGATGTATTTTGAACAATCATATCTACGTTAATATTATTATTAGCTAACAATCCAAAAATTGTTGCGGATATACCAGGTTTATCAGCAATACCAGATAAAGTTAGTTTTGATTCATTATTACTAAAGCTCACTCCGCTTACAATTTCTTTTTCAATTAATTTATTTTCATCTACAACAAGAGTACCACTTTGTTTTGTTATTGAAGAAAGCACTTGTAATGTAAGATTATTTTTCATCGCTAATTCAACGGAGCGAGTATGAAGTACTTTTGCTCCAGTAGACGACATTTCTAACATTTCTTCGAATGCTAATTTATTAATTTTTTTAGCTTTGGGTTCCAGATTTGGATCAGTTGAATAAACACCATCAACATCTGTGTAAATATCACATCTATCAGCATCAACAGCAGCGGCAACAGCAACTGCAGTTGTATCAGAACCACCCCTTCCTAATGATGTAATCTTTCCATCTATATCGATACCTTGGAATCCAGCAACTACTAAAACATCATAATCATTTAGATATTTATCAATTCTAACTTTATCTATGTTTAAGATTTTAGCTTTTTGATGGTTACTGTCTGTTATAATTGGGATTTGCCATCCAAGTAATGGAATAGATTTAATATTTCTTTTTTTTAAAATAGCCGAAAGAAGTCCAACTGAAACAGCTTCACCAGATGTTAAAATTAAATCATTTTCAATAATCTCATTTGACTCAATTTCATCTATATATTCTTGCATTTTATTTGTAACGCCTGACATTGCGGATAAAACAACAATTAACTTTTTGTCATTTAGTTGCTTTTCAACAATGTTTGCAACATTATTGATTTTATCAATACTGCCAACTGAAGTACCACCAAATTTCATTACTATAAGTTTCATTGACTTAAATATTTTTTAAATTATTTCAGCTATTATAATTATTGTTCCTAACAAACAAGTTTTATGATGAATACAAAATCAAAAAATGAAGAATTTACCTTGTTTAATCAACTTTCAGATGAATGGTGGAATGAAAACGGAAAATTCAAGATTCTTCATCAAATCAAAAGTCATAGAATGACTTATATACTAGATCAAATTGGAAATAGGGACATTAAAAATTTAAAAATACTGGATGTAGGTTGTGGTGGAGGAATAATTTGTGAGCCACTGGCGAGATTAGGTGCAAAAGTCACGGGAATAGATTTTGTTCCAAATAATATCAGTGCTGCTAAAATACATTCCAAAAAAAATAAACTTAAAATTAATTATATTCATAAAGATGTTGAAAAATCAAAATTAGATGGAAAATTTGATTTAATACTAATGTTTGAAGTTTTAGAACATTTAGATGATTGGAAAAAAACTATTAATAAGATAAAAAAAAATTTAAATAAAAATGGTATAATTATAATTTCCACAATTAATAGAAACTCACTTTCTAAATTATTTGCAATTAGTATTGCTGAAAATATTTTAAAATGGATACCTAAAGGAACTCATGATTATTATAAATTAATTAAACCTGAAGAATTAAAAAAAACTTTAACACAAGAAAACTTTCATTTTAAAAATATTAAAGGTCTTGTTTTTGATCCATTAAGAGGAGAATGGAAATTATCAAAAAACTTTATGGTCAATTATTTTTGTACTGCAAATTTAATTAATTAGTTTTTTTTGTTGAAAAAGGTAATGGTAATACATCAATATGTTCATCCATTAGTTCTTTAGTTTGTTCAATTGAAGCTTCGCCATAAATTGCACGTTCCTTAGCTTCACCATATTTAATTTTTTTTGCTTCCTCTGTAAATTTATCACCAACATAATCAAATTCTTTTTCTATAATCTTTTTTAGCCTTTTAACATTAGAAGCAATTGATTTATTTCTTTTAGAAATTTTTGAATTTGATTTTTTGGCTACATTTGGAGCCATTAAACCTTTTCTGATTTGAATACTATTACATGAAGGACAAGACACTAACCCTTGTTTAATTTGCTTATTGTAGTCATTCGTATTTTCGAACCATCCTTCGAAAGAAAAATCACAATCTGAACAAGAAAGATTAAATACGATCATATCTATTATATTGTTTCATCTGTTTTTTTTTCAATATCAAAATCAACATCTTCAGATTCTAATTGCATAATTAATGAATTTTTTGGAAAATTTAAATTACATACTGTTCCCTTTGACAATGTTACACCCATAAAAGGTTTTAAACTAATATTGATATATTTTTGAGTATTTTGATTTAAAATATCAATTTTTACAAGCTCTTTAAAAATAATAAGTAGAAAATTTTTTTTCAGTTCGAATTTCAATAATGATTTGGGAGTTTGGTAAAGGGATAATTTAAAAAAAAGATTTTTTTCAAGAACATTTATATCTTCTTCTAATTCAATATTAGAATTTTGTATTACGAGATTTTTTAAAGAAATTTGATCTTGTCTGTTTAAGATTTTTTCTTTCAATATTTCTAAAAAAGTAGTTCCATAGATTTTTTTATTAATATTTTCAGTTTCTTCTTTAATAATTGCAACTATCTCTTTAAGAATAATATCCATAATTACTTTTTATACTTTATAAAAAAATGATAAACAAAAAATACCTTAAACTATTAAGATCTAAAGATAGAAAATACGGTGAAAACTTTATATATAATCAAGTAGGTAAAAATATAATTGATTCCTTAGATATTTTAAAAGGTCCTTTTAATGATATTTTGCAACTTGGAATTAATGATAATGTAGTTATTAATTATATTAAAGAAAAATTTCCCTCTTGTTCTATAACAAGTGCTGATATTGATTTATCTCTTTTTATAAAAAAAACTGATCAAAAATTAATAGAAATTGATTTGGACAATTTGGTAATTACAAATAAAAAATATGATTTAATTTTTAGTAATTTTTTTTGTCAATTAACTTCCAGTTTTGAGAAATTAATAAAAAGTATTTTTAATACCCTTAATTCAAATGGACTTTTTATTGCAACTGTTCCTAGTACTGAAAATATATATCAGCTTGTAAACTCAATGTATGAAACTGACAATTTTTTGTACGGAGGTATGTATCAAAGAATTAACCCAAGTTTAGATATAAATTATATTTTTAAAATACTTAAATTTTATAATTTTGACGCACCTTTAATAAATACTAATAATTTTACTATAGAATATTCAGTTTTTAAAAAACTACTTGATGATGTAAGATTTCTAAATTTATCTTACTCAGGGACTGATAAAAGAAATTATTTTGAAAATAAGAAATATTTTGTTCATTTGGAAAAACAATTCAAAAAAAATTATTATAAGGAAAATTTTAATCTTGATATAGATTATAATACAATTTGTGCTTGGAAAAAATAAAATTAAGATCTGTAATCAGCATTAATTTTCAAATATTCAAAAGTTAGATCATTTCCATAAACGGTATGATAAAACTTACCTAAATTTAATTTTACATTAATTTCCACAATGCTGTTTTTGATATACTGATCGAGTTTTTTTATATTTATTTTTTTACTAATTGAACCATTTTCACAAACAATATTATTTCCGAATAAAACTCTAATTTTATTTTGATTAATATTTTCTTCAGTTTTACCAATTGCCATTATTACTCTACCCCAATTTGCATCTTCTCCTGCTATTGCTGTTTTTACCAAAGGCGAATTAGCAATACTTAATGCTATTTTTTTTGCTTGATTTTTTGATCTTGCATTCAAAACATTTACTCTTATTAATTTAGAGACACCCTCTCCATCTTTAATTACTTGAAGAGATAAATCATGCATTAATTCATATATTTTGTTATTTAATATTTTGAAATTTTTTTTACTTAAATTTATATTTTTATTGCCGACAGAAAACATCATTAAAGTATCACTTGTTGATGTATCACTATCTACAGTTATTGAATTAAATGTGTTATCTAAATTATTTTTAAGTAATCTAGTCAATAACTGTTTTGAAATTTCACATTCTATAAATATATAGACCAACATTGTTCCCATATTTGGTTGAATCATTCCTGATCCTTTTGCTATTCCATAGATATTAAATGATTGATTGTCTAAGATAGTATTTTTAATTGATACCTTTGGAAAAGTATCTGTTGTCATAATTGCCTTAGCGCTTTCAAGTAAACTATTTTTATTTTTGGAATTTATTTTTTCAAATTTATTTATAATTAAATTAGGATTAAATTTTTCTCCGATTACACCAGTAGATGATACTAATACTTCATTAGATTTACATTTAATTTTTTTTGTTAATGCTTTTACATACTTATCAATAATTTTAAGACCATCTTTACCAGTATGCGCATTTGCATTACCAGCATTAACAACTAACGCTTTAGCCTTACCTTTGTTATTTTTTTTATCCCAAATTATAGGGGCTGAAGGTGTTGATGTTTTTGAATAAACGCAACTCACATTTATGATTTTATCAAAAATTATTAATAAAAGATCTTTATCTTTTTTTTTAAATCCAGCGTTAAAAGTATAAATATTGAGGCCAGTAGGATTAAAATCTTTGATTTTTTTTGGCTTAAATATTGAAATCATTTTATTGACCATATTTTAGCTTAAATTCCTTTGTAGAAGAAATATTTTTCATATATTAACTGCCATCTATCATAACATGATCAATATCGTTAATAAAATATTTGGTTCTATAAAATCTAATTCACTTAAAAAATATGGTAGTTTTGTAGAGAAAGTAAATAAACTGGAAGAAGAAATTTCTAAACTTTCAGATCAAGAATTAAAAGATAAAACAAATTTCTTTAAAAATAAATTTAATGAAACTCGATCAATATCCAAATCATTACCAGAAATATTTGCAGTAGTTAGAGAGACATCAAAAAGAACATTAAATATGAGACACTATGATGTTCAAATAATAGGTGGAATGGTCTTGTACGAAAACAAGATAACTGAAATGAAAACAGGAGAAGGAAAAACATTAGTCGCTACTCTAGCTGCCTATGCAAATGCTATAGAAAACTTATCGGTACATATTATTACAGTTAATGACTATCTAGCAAAAAGAGATGCAGAATGGATGGGTAAAATATTTAATTTTCTTGGTCTTAGTGTTGGTTGTGTTACTTCGGAAACAGCTCATGAAGAAAGATCAAATCAATATGATGCAGATATTGTGTATGCAACTAATAATGAGATAGGATTTGATTACTTAAGAGATAATTTAAAAAACGATTACAATAACTTATGTTTTAAAAAAAATGCATTTGCCATAGTTGATGAAGTCGACAGTATTTTAATTGATGAAGCTAGAACACCTCTTGTGATATCTGCTGAATCAAATTCCGATACTAATTTATTTCCAAAAATAGATAAAATTATAAAAATTCTTAGAGAAAATGATTTTGAAATTAATGAAGAAAGTAAAAGTATTTTACTTACTACAGAGGGAATGGAATTTTGTGAAAAATTATTGAAAGAAAATGGAATTATTAAAGAAGGTACGCTTCAGGATTTAGGAAATATGGTTTTGAACCATAATATTATCCAAGCACTTAGAGCTCATCATTTATTTATAAAAGATAAAGATTACATAATTAAAGATAGAAGTGTAGTGATCATTGATGAGTTAACTGGTAGAGCCATGGAAGGTAGAAGATATGGTGATGGATTGCATCAAGCTATAGAAGCAAAAGAAAATTTGGTGATCCAAAAAGAAAATCAAACTATTGCTTCTGTTACATATCAAAATTTTTTTAGAACATATCATCGTCTAAGTGGTATGACAGGAACTGCCGCAACAGAAGCTAAAGAATTTGAAAGTATATATGATTTGGAGGTTGTTGAAATTCCTCCTAATATTAAAGTGAACCGTCTTGATAAAAATGATCAAATTTATATGACAAAAAGAGAAAAATACAATGCTGTGTTAGATCTTGTTAAATCAAGAAACAAAATAAATCAACCAATCCTAATAGGAACTACATCAGTAGAAAATTCTATAAAGATTTCTGATTTATTAAAAAGAGAAAATCTAAAGCATAATATTCTAAATGCTAAAAATCATATGAGTGAAGCAAAAATTATTGAAGAAGCTGGAATGCCTAGCAATATAACTATTTCAACTAATATGGCAGGAAGAGGTACTGATATTAAATTGGGAAATGGTGATGTTAATTTAAAAAAAGAAGCAATAGAAGCAGGTGGTTTGCTCATAATTGGCACAGAAAGACACGAAAGTAGAAGAATAGATAATCAATTAAGAGGTCGGTCAGGTAGACAGGGTGATATAGGAGAAAGTATATTTTTCTTATCATTAGAAGATGACCTAATGAGAATATTTGGATCAAAAACTCTTGAAAATGTATTGTCAAAATTAGGCCTCAAAGATGGTGAAGTTATAACTCACTCAATGATTACTAAATCTTTGGAAAGAGCTCAACAAAAAGTAGAGAGTCATAATTTTGATATGAGAAAACAAATCTTAAAATTTGACGATATATTAAATGATCAAAGAAAAATTATTTACCAAAATAGAAGAGAAATTCTTAATACCAATGATCAATCTAAAATTATTGAAGATATGATTTATGACTATACTAATTACTTAATTGAATTAACTATTCCCCCTAAAAAATATTCTCATGAATGGGATGGAAATTTATTAAAAGAAAAAGTCAAAGAAACTTTTGCTTTAGATATACCAGCTTCAAAATGGTTAGATGAAGAAGGCGTTGATGATGAAGAGATTAAAAAAAGGTTACTTGATGAAATAAATCAAAAATATAGAGAAAAACAACATCAATACTCAGCTGAATTATTTAAATTTGCAGAAAAAAGAGTAATGTTATTTCAAATAGACAAAGACTGGAGAGATCATCTAGCGGCAATGGATTCTTTACGTGGTAGTGTCAATTTAAGAGCAATGGGAGGTAAAGATCCATTTTATGAGTACAAAAAAGAATCTTTTGATTATTTTGATGAGATGCTTTCTAACCAAAATGAAAGAGTTTTAAAAACTTTATTTAATATTAAGCTTGTTAGTGATAATAGTAATAATTCTTCTAAAGAGCAAACTAAGGAACCTAGAAGAATAATTACAAAAAAAATAGGTAGAAATGAACCTTGTCCATGCGGTTCAGGTAAAAAATATAAACAATGTCATGGCAATTAAATATCTGAAGTAATATTCAGATATTTATCTTTTCTTATTTTGACTAAATCTTCGATTGAAATTTGCTTCAATTCATTCATAAAAAATTTAATTTTTTCTTTTAATATTTCAGCTTGTTTTACAGGATGTCTATGTGCACCACCAAATGGTTCCGGGATTATATCATCAATAATTTTAAAATTTTTACAATCTTTAGAAGTTAGTTTCAGAGTTTTTGCTGCTTCTTGAGAAAATTCTGTATTTCGCCATAAAATAGAAGCACACCCTTCAGGGGAGATCACCGAATATATTGAATGTTCAAGCATTAATACCCTATCAGAGGTTGCTATCCCTATTGCTCCACCAGACCCACCTTCTCCAATTATTACAGATATTGTAGGTGTTTTTACTTTTAAAAAATTAAGTATTGATGAAGCTATAGATTCTGATTGCCCTCTTTCCTCAGCATCCTTCCCCGGAAATGCGCCTGCTGTATCTACAAATGATATTAATGGTAATTTAAATTTTTCTGCTAATTTCAATAATCTTTGAACTTTTCTATACCCCTCTGGTTTAGCCATGCCAAAGTTATGTTTAATTCTTGTTTCCATTGTATTTCCTTTTTCAGTGCCAACAAAAAAAACTGAATTACCATCAATTTTTGCTAACCCACCCAATATTGCATTATCATCAGCATATTTCTTATCCCCATGTAAAAGTACAATGTCATCAAAAATTTGCTTAGTGTAGTCTAGTGTATGCGGTCTTTCTCCGTGACGAGAAACTTGAACTTTTTGCCAAGGATCTAAATTTGAATAAATTTTTTTATATAATTCATTTTTTTCTTTATCTAATTTTTTGATTCTATCATCATTTAATTCTTTATTATTTTCTAACCGATTTAAAACTGATTCAATTTTTTCTATTTCAGTTTCAAATTCAAAATATTTAATCATATTATATTATGAATTTATAATTTTTAAATATCTCTAATATTAAATTTCTAAACAATACCCCGTCATTATAAATTAAATATCCTTTAAGTATAAGTTTAAGATGTTCTGGATGTATATCATTCCAATTTTTATGGTTTAAAGAAATTAATGAATAAATAAGGAATTTATCATCATTATTATTAATAATACTATTTTTAATTTCATTGTATAGTAATATTGATGGCATTAATCTTTCATCAAAAATTTTGTCTAAATTAATATTGGTGTCAACTTTTATATCTAAATTCATTACATCTTTTAAAACAAAAAATAATTCTTCATTTTCATTATTTTCATCATAAATATAGTTTCCTAAAGTTAGATCTAGAGAATTTATAAATAAATCTAAGTTATTGGTAGAATATAAATCTAATAATACTCTTGTATATATACTTTTTGCATCTACTTCTTTTGCATTTTCATATAATTCTATCCATGCAAGTGCTTTTTCAAAATTATTGTTAAATATATAAGCAGATGCTATTTTTGGTCCAAAATTTATATTTTCTGAATTAGCTTCAATAGAACCCAACATATTATTTGATAGTTTATAAGCTATTTCTTCTAGGTTGTTTTGTTTTGCAAAGTCCCAAAATTCAACTAAAGCATTTAATCTATCATTTGGAAAAATTTGAATATTTACTAATTGAAATAAAAAAGCCATGCTCAACTCTTTATTATTTGATAAAGAATCTATTGTATTTTTCGAATTGTTAAATTGATCTGAATTAAAATCAGCAGACATATATAATGCAGCTAAACTATCTACAGTAATTAAATTTTCTAGAAAACTTTCATTAGCTGCTTTAATTCTTAAGTCAATAGGTGAAGCTTGATTTAATATTATTGGAATTGATAAATTCTTTTTATCAAGCTCATAAAATTCGTGTGAAAATGGAAGTTCAGCAATCCTTGTCATTGCACTATATAAAAAAATTAATTCTTTATTAATCTCAGAATTTTTATTTTCATCCTCAACAATTAATTGATCTGCTGAGTTCGTTATAAGTGAAAATAAATTTTGATAATAATTGTCTGCATTGTTTTCGGACTCTACTAAAATAGAATTTAATAATGTAGCCTCAGATATATTATTACTTAATATTAAACAGAATATGTCAAGTTTTTCTAGAAAGAAGTAGTCTAAAACAATATTTGAGTTTAGTTCTTCTCTAAAACTACATGCTTCGTTAAGCCGAAAAGTTGACAAAAGATAATTTAATCTAACACTAGTATAAAAATTAAAATTTTTGTCATTATTTAATTCATATTTTTCAATTAATTCAAAGGACTTATTAATTTGACCAATTGATTTAAAGTAATTTACAATTAAGAAGAGTATTTCTCTATCTTGCTCAATTTCTAAATCTAATTGTTGATTTTCTAAAACTTCAATTATTTCTCTTTGAAGAGATTTAGAATTAATATTTTGAAGATTATTAAAATAATTATTTAAATCCTTTATCTGATTTTTGAAAATAAAACTGTCTTTTACAATTTCAATTTGTTCTACTTCTACATCACTAGTAGTAACTTCTTTATCTGCATCATCTACAACTGTATTTTCAACTACTTCATTGACGTTATTTTCATTGTTTAGATTTTCTAAAACCATTTGATCTAAGCTCTTACTTTCATGTAAATTAATTACCTCTAGTTCACTATTTTCTAACTCATTTGCAGAAATTAAATTAGAAAAAAAAAACAAGATAATAATAAAAATAAGTTTCATTTTAGATTTAGCGTATATTTTTCTGTAATAACTATTGATGGTGAAGGAATGTCAATCATATAAAGTGCAGCAAATATGATTATTGTTAATACTGCAAAAAGATATATAATGTATTTGTTTTTCATATATAATATTAAAAAAATGATTAATATATGTTTTTACCATTTTTTTAAGTTTTTTCCAATTTCAACAAAAATTTGTCAATAATAAGAAATAAGTAAAATATGTTTAATCTAGTTGAAATAAAAAAGAAAAATGTTTGTATAATGGGCCTGATGGGCTCTGGAAAATCTATAATTGGAAAAGATTTGAGCAAATATAGTAAATTAAAATTTTATGATACTGATAAGGAAATTGAATTAATAACTAAAAAAAGCATAAATGAAATCTTTGAAAAGGATGGGGAGTCATATTTTAGGAAAATTGAAGAAAAAATTTGTCTGGAGTTATTAACAAAAAATAATTGTATAATATCATTAGGAGGTGGAAGTATAATTAATAAAAATATCAGAAAAGCAATAAATCAAAATTCTTATTCTATTTATTTAGAAGTTAAGTTAGATAATTTAGAAAATAGATTAAAATCATCAAAAAAAAGACCCCTACTAAATAATAATTCTAACAATAAAGAAGCCTTGAAAAATCTATATAATCAGAGGCGAAAGTTTTATGAAAAAGCTGATTTTATTGTAAATAATGATAATGATAAATCACAAGTATTAGAAAAAATTAAATTTAAACTCAATTCGTATGCAAAAGAAAATAAACATAAATAATAAAAAATTAAAAACTTCAATATTAATAAAAAGAAATTTTATTTCAAAATTTGTTAAAAATATTGCAAAAAAAAATGAAAAAGTGTTTTGTATTATAGACTCAAAAATCAGGATTAATTTAAATCTTACTAATCAAAAAAATATTATAATTATTTCCTTTAAGTGTGGAGAGAAAATTAAAACTTTTGATGGATACAAAAATTTATCTGAAAAGCTAATTTTAAAAGATGTTAATAGAAAATCTGCAGTTATTGCAATCGGAGGAGGCACTCTAGGTGATTTAGCAGGATTTGTTGCAAGTACAGTATTAAGGGGATTGGATTTTTATCTAATACCAACAACACTTTTATCTCAAGTAGATAGCTCTATCGGAGGTAAAAATGGAATTAACACTATTTATGGAAAAAATTTAATTGGAACCTTCTATCAACCAAAGGAAGTGTTGATAGATATTTCTGTATTAAATAGTTTGCCAAAAAAAGAGATGAAATCAGGTTATGCAGAAATAATAAAACATGCGTTGATTAAAGATTATTCATTTTTTTGTTGGTTAGAAAAAAATACAAAAAAATTATTTAATTTAAATAAGTCTATTTTAGAAGAGGCTATTTATAGATCAATCATGATAAAACTTTTCTATGTTAAAAAAGATGAAAAAGAATTTTTGTTAAACAAAAATTCTAGAGCAATGTTAAATTTTGGACACACAATTGGTCACGCTATAGAAAGTCACTATAATTACAAAAAATTTAATCATGGAGAGGCAATTTGCATAGGCATGATAACTGAAGCAAAGATATCCAATTATCTTGGCTTGCTAACATCAAATGAATTAAAAAGAATTTTAGCACATTTCAAAAAATATACACTTAAAGTAAATGATAATATATTAAAGGACAAAAGGTTAATAAAAAAAATAATTAAAGATAAAAAGAATTTTCAAAATAATATTAATTTTGCACTAATAGATAAAATAGGTAGTTCAATTTTTTACAAAAAATTAGATAAAACTAAAGTTTATAAAATTTTAAAAAATATTTAAATGACGAGTACATTTCTTCTTTTATTATTAATAATCCTGGTAATTCTATCAGGTTTTTTATCAGGATCTGAAACTGCAATAACAGCGACCTCTAAAGCGAGAATTCTTTATAAGAAGAAAAAGGGTAGTAAAAGAGCTGGGTATGTACTTGAACTACTAGACAAAAAAGATAACGTAATATCTACACTGCTTCTATCAAACAATTTAGTTAATATTCTAGCATCCTCTCTTGCTACAGCATTTTTTTATGATCTTTTTGGTGTGGAAGGTATCTTTTATGCAACTCTAATGATGACAGTTATAATTGTAATATTTGCTGAAGTTCTTCCTAAAACTTATGCTATTAATAGACCTAATAGGACTGCATTATTAATTGCTCCAATTATTTATTATTTAAATAAAATTTTATTTATTTTTGTATTTGTAATTAATTTAATTGTAAGATTAATTTTTAGAAAAAACGAAAGTGATATAAAAAATAACGATCTTCAGTCAGAAGAAGAATTAAAAGGAGTAATAGATCTTTATAAAACTTCAAATCCAGATTATGAGCAAGAAAAGGATATGTTGCAAAGCATATTACAATTAAACGACATAACTGTTGAAGAAATTTTTACACATCGAAAAAATATTTACTCAATAGATTCATCTCTTAAGACTAGTGAAATTATAGAAAAAATTAATAACTCTAGATACACCCGTATTCCATTTTGGAAAGATAATCCTGAGAATATAATAGGTTTATTAAATGTTAGAACTTTAAATATAGATTTAAAGAATCATAATGAATCAAAAGAAATTATTTTTGATAAAATTTCTAATCCATGGTTTATTCCTGAAACTACAAATCTATTAGAACAATTAGTAGAATTTAAAAAAAGAAAAGAACACTTAGCATTTGTTGTAGATGAATTTGGTGAATTACTTGGATTAATAACCTTAGAGGATATTATTGAAGAAATAGTTGGAGAAATTGTAGATGAAATTGATGTGCCAGAAAATGATTTTAAACTAAATAACAATGGTAAGATGATAATTAATGGTGAAAAAAATATTAGAGATTTGTATAAAAGTTTTGATTTAGATCCACCAGAAATTGAGTCATCTACAATTGCTGGGTATATTTTAGATATGTCAAAAAAAATACCTTCATATGGAGAATTATTTAAAGATAATTTTTTTACTTACAAGATTTTATCACATTCAAAAAAACAAATATCTAAGGTTGAAATTTCAAAAATTAATTAATTTGAATTTCTAAAGAATGTAAACCGCTTTTAAATTCTTCTTCAAGTAAACTGTTTATAATCCTATGAATTTCTAATCTATTAAATGGGGAATTATCTCTTTTAGTTAGTATAATCTTAATATGAGTTTCACCACTACCAGTAAAATTATTATGCCCTTTATGCAAATTTGAATTGTCAACAATTTCTAATAAAAAATTGTCAAATTTATTTGATAATATTTTATCAATTCTTTGCTTACGATTCATTATTTTTAAACTATATATTACGTGTGGGTAAACATAAAATAGATATTAATAAAAATAGTCTTTCTTGGGAAAAAACATTTTTTAGAAAATGTGATAACAAAGATTGTAATAGTGAAGGTAAATTTAAAGCACCAAAATCTAGAGTTTTGTTAAATCAATATTATTATTTTTGTATGGAACATATTAAGGAATACAATAAGTCATGGGATTTTTATAAAGGATTATCAGTTAATGAAATTGAGAATTCAATGAGAGAAGATATAATCTGGAATAGACCATCTTGGCCATTAAAGGGAAATTATCACAAAGTAATGGATCAAATTAACAATTTTTTTAACGAAGAAATAAACGATTTAAATCCAAATGAAGAAGAGAATAATTACTTCAGAAATAAGCTGGTTGATGAAAATCTTACAAAAGAAGAAAGTAAAGCTCTATCACTATTCAATCTAGATCTACCATTGACATTGGAAAAAATTAAAAAAACATACAAAAAACTAGTGAAAATATTTCACCCTGATGTAAATGGTAACGATAAAAAAGCAGAAGAGAAGTTTAAGGAAATAAATAACTCATATAGAATACTTTTAAAAAAATTTAAAAATGACTGATAAAAAAAATATTGAAATATCCCCCAGCATCAAAATTGACCCCAAAGAAATATTTGGGGTTTCCTGTGAGTTTGAAGTTTATAAGTTTAAAGAAAAAACTGAACACGTACCAGACATAGATCAAACATATATTTTTGATCCAGCTACAACTCTTTCAATACTGGCAGGGTTTTCTTCTAATAGAAGAGTTTTGATTCAAGGATACCATGGCACTGGTAAATCTACTCATATCGAACAAGTAGCAGCCAGACTTAATTGGCCATGTATTAGAATTAATTTAGATAGTCACATCAGTAGGATAGATTTGATTGGCAAAGATGCTATCGTACTAAAAGATAATAAACAGGTGACAGAGTTTCAGGATGGCATACTTCCTTGGTCATACAAAAATCCTGTAGCTTTAGTGTTTGATGAGTATGATGCAGGCAGACCTGATGTAATGTTTGTAATTCAACGTATTTTGGAGTCAGAAGGTAAATTAACTCTACTGGATCAATCAAGAGTAATTAAACCTCACAAATTTTTTAGGTTGTTTGCTACAGCAAACACTGTTGGTCTCGGTGATACATCTGGTTTGTATCATGGTACTCAACAAATAAACCAAGGACAAATGGATAGATGGAATATTGTATCAACCTTAAATTACCTTAGTAACGAGCAAGAAATAAATATTATCTTAAGTAAAGTAAAAAAACTTAATAATAAGGATGGCAAAGACATCGTTAAATGCATGGTAGCTACTGCAGATCTTTCTAGATCAGGTTTCATTAATGGTGATATTTCAACTGTTATGAGTCCAAGAACTGTATTGACTTGGGCAGAAAATCATCTTCTATTCAATGATATAGAATATTCTTTTAAACTATCTTTTTTAAATAGATGCGATGAAATGGAGAGGCCTATCTTACAGGAATATTTTCAAAGGTCATTTGGAATTGATATTACTGATGCTAAGGTAGCTAATGTCAAAGAATAGCGAAATTATTGAAGATTTTAAAAAGTCATTAAGTTCTACGATAAAATCAATAGGTAAAAAAGAAGATATAGAGATTAATTTTGTTAAAGAAAATCCTTCAATTATTGGTAACACTATAAATCTAACTGAACCAAAAATTGAAAATTTCAAAAATAATCTAGAATATTTAAGAGCTGAAGCGGACTCTTTTGCATTAGAGTTCAGATTACATTCAAAAGACATACACCAAAACTTTTTAAATCAAGATGAGTTATCAAACGAAATAATTAATGTTTTGGAACAAGCACGAGTAGAAGCTATTGGTAGTAGTGAATTTAAGGGAATACAAAAAAATCTTAAGAATAAGTATATTAGAGATCTTAAAATTGGAAATACTAAAAAAGATCAAAATTTATTAATTAAAGCATTTAAAAACGTAGCATTTGAGGAAATTGTTGGCGTAGATTTAGGTGAAAACAATAGTAGTTTTAAAAATATTGTAAAAGAAAAATTAAAAAAAGATTATTCAAACTTTTTTATAGATTTAAAGAAATGTCTACATGATCAGGAAAAATATACATCTACAATAGTTGAAAAGCTAGATGAACTTGGATTACTTAATAATAGTGTAAACAATAATCAGAACGAAGATATTAATCAAAATGATGAAGATCAAGATAATGAAAATGAAAATAATGATGAACAAAAAAATGATGAACAAACTGAGTCAAATATTGAAATGCAAACAAGTGAAACAGCTGTTGAGCAGTCAGTTTCATTAGAAGAAAATGATGATATGGGAGAAGAAAGTGGGGATACTGAACTAGATTATTTACCAGATAGAAAAATTTTAGAGAATTTAGAGAATTATAAAGTTTATGATTATAATTTTGATGAAATTATTAATGCTGAAGAACTTTGTGATATCAAAGAATTAGAGAAACTTAGAAGAAATCTTGATCAACAAGTATTTTCTTTTCAACCACTAATTGTTAAAATTGCTAATAGACTGCAAAGAAAACTTTTAGCTCAGCAAAATCGTCATTGGGATTTTAATACGGAAGAGGGTTTTCTTGATACATCAAGATTAGCTAAAATTATTGCTAATCCAAATAATAAATTAAGTTACAAAATAGAAAAGGAAGTTGAATTTAAAGATACTATTGTGAGTCTTCTAATTGATAATTCTGGTTCAATGAGAGGCAGACCAATTACGGTTGCAGCTCTTTGTTCAGATATTTTAGCAAAAACATTGGAAAGATGCTTAATTAAATCTGAAATATTAGGGTTTACAACCAAAGCTTGGAAGGGAGGTAACTCTAGAGAAAAATGGATCAAAAATGGAAAGCCTTCTAATCCAGGCAGGTTAAATGATCTAAGACATATTATCTATAAATCTGCAGACTCACCATGGAGGAGATCAAAGAAAAATTTGGGCTTATTATTGAAAGAGGGAATTTTGAAGGAAAATGTCGATGGAGAAGCTTTATCATGGGCTTATAATAGGTTATCTTTTCGAAAGGAAAAAAGAAAAATTCTTATTGTTATAAGTGATGGTGCTCCAGTTGATGACTCAACACTTTCTGTAAATCCAGGTAATTATTTAGAAAAAAATTTAAGAGATATAATTGGTGAAATTGAAAAAAAAGACGAAATTGAATTAATTGCCATAGGAATTGGGCATGATGTTTCAAGATACTATAGTAAGGCTGTAACAATAATGGATGTCGATCAGTTAGGCGAAGTATTACTAAATCAATTATCTGCTACTTTTCATTTAGATAATTAAGAATTTAGCCATTTCTTTTTTGCATTATCAAAATCATTGTTATCAATCGAGCTTCTAACTTCTTTCATAAGATTATTCATAAAATATATATTATGATTAGTAAGCAATTGTAATCCTAGTAATTCTTGTGCAGAAAAAAGATGATATAAATATGCCAATGTAAAGTTCTTACAAGTATAGCAATTACATTCATTATCTATTGGGTTTAAATTATTTTTATATTTAACATTTTTTAAGTTTATTTTTCCATGTTTACCTTTAACTAAAGCTGATCCATGTCTAGCAATTCTAGTTGGGCTTACACAATCAAATGTATCGATTCCATCTGCAACAAAATCCCATATATCCCTTGGATCACCTATACCTAGTAAATGTACTGGACGAGTATTATCTAATTTAGAAGAAGTAAAATGAACTATATCTTTCATTTCATCTTTATTTGATCCTAAACTTCCACCAATAGCAATCCCAAAAGTGTTGATTTTTTTTGTATTAAATTCAATGCTTTCTTCTCTTAAATCTCTGTAAATCCCTCCTTGAATAATCCCATATATTTCTTGTCTACCAGCTGAACCATTTTTAGGATTATAATTAAGTTTAGAGTTAAATGCATTGATGGATCTTAAAGACCATCTATGGCTTCTTAACATAGAATTAGATGTGTATGTTTTATCTACATTATAAGGAGTACATTCATCAAAAACTAAGATGAAATCTGCTCCGAGATTTCTTTGAACCTCTATTGATTTTTCAGGAGATAACATATGAGTAGAACCATCTATATAAGACTTGAATAATGCACCTTCTTCGTTCAAATTTATTAATGTTTTTTTATTTTTTGAATTTGTTTTTCGTCCTTTTATTTCATCAGCAACTGAGCCATGTCCAAGAGAAAAAATTTGAAATCCACCACTATCTGTTAACATAGGTCCATTCCAACCCGTAAATTTATGAAGACCTCCATGTTGAGCTATTAGTTCACTACCTGGCTGAAGCATTAAATGGTATGTATTGGATAGTATAATTTGTGTATTATTTTTTTTAGCTTCAAGAGTAGTAAAAGATTTTAGTGCAGCTTTTGTTGCACAAAAAATAAATGCTGGAGTTTCAATATCACCATGTGGTGTAGAAATTTTTCCTGTTCTTGCTTTATTATTTATACTTGTTTTTTTAACTTTCCAATAAAAGTTAGTCATTAGTTTTTGGGACAAAAAACTTAGCTATATAAATAAAAGGAGTGTCAAGAAGGGCTATAAATATTCTAAGAAGATAAGTGCCTAAAATATAAATCATTATGACATTATACACACTTACTGGTTCAGGATTTAATAAGATCCAAGCAAATATACTAAAGACAGTGTTATCAACCAAAGAGGAGGTAATTGTAGATAAATTGTTTCTTAACCAGAGTGACTTGCCTGATAAAGCTTGTTTCAAATAGTTAAAGAACCAAACATCAAAATATTGACTTATTAAATACGCTATCATGCTAGCTATAAAAAATCTTGTCATTGGAGTAAATACATTTGACAAACTTTCTTGTACCCAATCAGCATCTGATGGTTGAAAACCAATAGTAATTACCATTAATAAAGTCATAAATAAGAATGCACTGAAACCAATTAAAATATTCATTCTAGCTTTTTCCTTGCCATAATATTCAGATAAAATATCAGTACATAAAAATGTGGATGCAAATAGAATGGTTCCTAAGGCTACTGGTTCTGGTGAATAAAAAAAGTCTACTGTTTTTAAAACTTGAATATTGCCCGCAATTACAGCAAGTGCAGAATAAATAAAAATTCCTATATATCCAAATATTCTTAAAAAAATAAGAATAGAAAAAAAACAAAAAAGTAGCATTATAAACCACATTAGTTCAGTACTGAGCGAATTAAGTATTGTTGTTAATTCAAAGAAAAATCCCATTACAAAAATTTAATTGGATTTTGATAGAATAGTTTTTTTTAATTTTTTAGCTTTTAAAGGCAATTTAGAGTTTGGTGTATGGATAAGGAATTCATCTAACCCACCTTTTTTTTCTACTGTACGTATAGTACTAACTGCAACTTTAAGTTGAATTTTTTGTCCCAATGCTTCGCTAACAAAAGTGATGTTCTGAAGATTTGGTTTAAAACGTCTTTTTGTTCTATTTTTAGCATGACTGACGTTGTTACCAGTTTGAAACGATTTTCCAGTTAATTGACATCTCATTGACATAGTGAAAATCCATGTAAATATAAATATTACTTTGTCAAGTATTCTAAATACTAAATTTATCTATAATATAAGTTGGCGATATTTGATGATTTTTAATTAAATTATTTATTTTATTTAAATCTTTATGGATACCAGATTTAACTAAAACACTATCTATTTCAAAATTATTAGCTCCTTGAATATCATGAAATAATGAGTCTCCAATAGCTAATGTTCTTTTTTTTTCTAAATTAATTTTATTAGTAGTTTCAGTGTATATGCTTACATCGGGCTTACCTTTTATAATAACATTTCCACCCATTTTTTTGTATATTTCACCAATAGCACCCATACAAAAGACATTATTGTTACAGTTACTTTCAACAGTTTCAAAGTCAGGGTTTGCACAATACATTAATATTTCTTTTTTATAAGCTACTTCTAATAATGGAATGTAGTCAATAGGCTGTAGATTTATAAAAGGAGTACAAGCTAATATTAAATCTGCTTCTTCTATTTTTTCTACAAAATTAAAATTTAAACCATCTCTAAAATCTAGACCATCCTCTTTTTCTTCATCATAAATATGAAAACAATTTTTTCTATTTTTATCATCTAAAAAATTTTTTTTAAGTAATTGCCAAATCATTTCTCCACTTGTCACTGTATTTATAAAAGAATTTTTTTTAAAACCAAGTTTTGGCAATCTATCTATAGATGATTTTGATCTTTTTGATGAATTTGAAATTATAAACAAATTTTTATTATTATTATTAAGAATATTTATAGTATTAAAAGCATGATCATATCCAAATGATCCATCATGCATTACTCCCCATTGATCAATTATAAAATTGTCATAATCATAAATAACTTCTTCAATGGATTTAATTTCTTTCACTACTATACTGATTTTCCAATAACTTCAGATACATTTTTATACCCATCAGTTTTAATAAGATCAATCAAGTCACTCTTCATTCTATTGATTAAACTTGGACCAGAATAAACTAAAGCTGTATATAACTGAACTAAACAAGCGCCAGATTTAATTTTTTCATAGCAGTCCTTTCCACTTGAAATACCCCCTACTCCTATTAATGGTATTTGACCATTTGTTAAATTATACATTTTTTTCAAAATTATATTTGAATTATCATACAGAGGCTTGCCACTTAAACCGCCTTTTTTTCCTTTGTTTATAGAAATTAAATTGCTCTCTCTCTTTATAGTGCTATTTGTAAGTATCAATCCATCTATGTTATTGGCTAAGGAAATTAAAGCTATATCTCTTAGTTGATCTTCATTTAAATCAGGTGAAATTTTAATTAATATTGGCTTGTTATTAATATTTTTTATTTCATCTCTTTTATCTATAATTTTTTTAATTAATTTTTCTATCTTTCCTCTCAATTGTAGATCTCTCAATCCTTGAGTATTTGGTGAAGATATATTTATAGTAATATAGCTTGCCAAATCACCTAACTCTTCTAAACCAATTAGATAATCATTAATAGCTTCACTTGAATTTTTATTTTTTCCAATATTTACTCCTACAATTTTATTATTTAAGTACGATTTTTGGTGTTTAATTAAATTTTTTTTTATTTTTTTAATACCTTTGTTATTAAAACCTAAACTATTGATAATGGCTTTATCTTCACTTAATCTAAATACTCTAGGTTTAGAATTTCCACTTTGAGGTTGTGGAGTAATTGTACCAACTTCAAGAAAACCAAAACCAAATGAAAACATGGAATGCATCACTTCAGCATTTTTATCAAAACCTGCAGCGAGTCCTATAGGATTTAGAAAATCTAAACCCATTAAATGTTGTGAAAGAATAGAGTCCTCAATATTTTTTTGTCTTAATTTGAAAAATTTTAAAAAATTAATTGTAATATTATGGGATAACTCAGGAGGTAATAATCTTAATATTTTTAATGAACTATTGTACAATAAGTTAATTATCTATTAATTTTTTTAGATAATCAACAGTTTCTCTTAAACCAAATAATTTAAAAAATGATCCTAGTCTAGGGCCTTGATCCTGGCCAAGCATAACTTGATATACAAGTTTAAAAAAATCTTTTAAGTTTTCAAATTTATGCTTTTTTCCAACTTCGTATAATAATGTTTGAATATCTTCAGATGAACTATTTGCAGTAACCTCATTTTCTAAAACATTAATAATATCAATAAATACTTCTTTATTACTACTATCAATCTCTAAAAATTTCTTTTTAGGTAAAATAAAATCTTCATAGTAATTTAGTGCAAAGTCTATGAGACGATCAAATTCAGGGTTGTTATCAGCGTTAATTTGATCATCATATTTATTAATAAATGACCATATTACTTTTTTATCTTTAGAATTAGAAACGTTTACTAGGTTAGTTAAGGTATTGAAGTTTATTTCTGATTTGAATTTTTTTGGTTTTCCAGAATGAATATGCCAAATTGGATTATCATACTGTTTATTTTTATCTAATTTTGAATAAGAATTATAATGAGCAAGATAATCATCTACAGTTTTAGGGATTACATCAAAGTGAAGCTTCTTTGCTGATTTTGGTTTTTGGAACATATAGAGTGCAAGACTCTCAGGAGATGCGTAACGCAGCCACTCATCTACACTAATACCATTTCCAAGTGACTTAGAAATTTTTTCACCTTTTTCATCTAAAAACATTTCATAAATTAGATTAGTCGGTGGTTTTTTATTTAATGCTCTACAAATCTTGGATCCTAAATCAACACTTTCTGTAAGATCTTTTCCGCACATTTCATAATCAACATCAAATGACATCCATCTCATTGCCCAATCGACTTTCCA
>CACLXJ010000005.1 GCA_902610845.1 uncultured Alphaproteobacteria bacterium
GGTAACTTACTTGGCTTCTCAATCCAACCAACAAATGGTGTAATAATGAAGAAAAAACCAAAGTAGTAAAGTAAACCCACTCTTGCAATTAAAAGATATAAACCTTCAGCAGGAAGCATACCTACATAACCTAATGCGAAAAAATTAACAAAAAAGCCCATCATAAACCACTTATATATTGGTCTGTAATTACAGCTTCTTACTTTTGATCTATCTAACCAAGGTAAAACAAATAAAATTGCAATTGCACCAAACATCAAAAGAACTCCTCCAAGTTTATCGGGTACGGCTCTTAAAATTGCATAAAAAGGAGCAAGATACCAATTTGGTACGATATGTGCAGGGGTAACAAGTGGATCTGCAGGTATATAATTATCAACTTCTGACATCAAGTTTGGTCCAAAAAATATTACTGCAGATAAGGCAACTCCAAAGGCGCACATTGCAACAGTATCTTTAATTAACATATAAGGAAAAAAGTTTACCGAGTCGTTGTTAGTTTTAATATCAATTCCATCAGGGTTATTTGAGCCATGAACATGGACGGCGGCAACGTGTAATCCTACAACACCAAAAATAACAAAAGGTAAAACATAATGAAGGGCAAAGAAACGGTTTAATGTGGCATTACCAACATTGTAATCACCGAGAAGCCATGTTTTTAGTCCTTCACCAATAAATGGTATAGCACTAAATAAATTAGTTATAACTGTTGCTCCCCAATAAGACATTTGTCCCCACGGTAAAGTGTAACCAAGAAAAGAAGTTGCCATCATTAATAAAAATATGAATACACCTAAAATCCAATTAAGTTCTCTTGGATATTTGTAGGAACCAAAATACATTGCCCTTACAATATGAATATAAACTATAATAAAGAAAAAGGATGCTCCATTAGAATGAATATACCTCATTAACCAACCGTAATTCACATCTCGCATTATTCTTTCAACACTATCAAATGCCATATCGGTGTGTGGTGTGTAATTCATTGCAAGGAATATTCCACTCACAATCATTGTAACAAGTGTAATTGTTGCTAGTGCACCAAAACTCCAAAAATAATTGCAATTTTTAGGCATTGGATAATCACCGTATTCTTTTTTGAAATAAGAAATAATTGGAAGACGAAATTCTATCCAGTTAAGGACAGGATTTTTAAATTGATGTACTTTTCTATTCTTATCCATAGTTATCCAATCTTTATAGTGTTATCATTTAAAAAAGCATAGGGCGGAACGTCCAAGTTTTTAGGTGCTGGCCCTTTTCTTATTCTTCCTGATGTATCATAATGTGAACCGTGACATGGGCAATACCAACCATCATACTCACCTTTCATATCTGAAACTTTCTGACCAAGTGGAACACAACCTAAGTGTGTGCATACTCCTACTAAAACTAACCATTCCTCTTTTTGCACTCTATCAGCATCATCTTCTGGATCTCTTAAATCAGAAGCTTGAACCATTTTTGCAGCATCTATCTCTTCCTTTGTTCTTTTTTTTATGAAAACTGGCTTTCCACGCCATTTTATAGTTATACTTTGGCCTTCTTCAATAGCACTAATATCTACTTCTGTAGATCCCGCTGCCAAAGTATCCTCTGCTGGACTCATACTTTTTAGAAATGGCCATATAAATGCAGCTGTGCCTACAGCACCAAGTGTTACAGTGCTTAGTTGAAGGAAATCTCTTCTCTTATTTTTGGGTTTTTTAGCCATTTTTTATGTTTTTGTTATATATGAATTAATAAAAAAAATACTGAATATATATGTGCCAGCGTGACGCAAGGTTATCATAATATAGTATAAATTTATGAGAATTGCACTCTTTGAACCTGATATTCCTCAAAATGCTGGAAACATATTTAGACTAGGTGCCTGTCTTGGAATACCAATAGATATAATAGAGCCAGCTGGCTTTGTGATTGATGATAAAAGACTAAAAAGAGCATCAATGGATTATTTTGATTATCTTGATCTCACAAAACATTTGAGTTGGGATAAATTTAAAGAATGGTCAAAAGAAAATTCTTATAGATTAATTTTGCTTACAACAAAAAGTCAAAAAAGTTATTTTGATTATAAATTTCAATCAAATGATATTATTTTATTTGGAAGAGAAAGTGCGGGAGTGCCTGAGTTTATTCATGAATCAGTAAATGAAAGATTAACTATACCAATGATAAAAGGGCCTAGATCGATTAATCTTAGTAGTTCAGTTGCTATTGTAGCTGGTGAAATGTTACGTCAATTAACTTAAGTTAAGCTTCCCATCTTGCCATCTTGATAGTCCATCATTGCTTGCTTGATTTCTCCTTCAGAATTTGCCACAAAAGGACCATAACGTGCTACAGGTTCTTTAAGCGGCTTACCTGCTAAAACTAGGTAGGATCCTTTTTCTGATATTGACGTGAGTTGAATCTCATTACTTGACTGATCAAAGTAAATCATATCACCTTTATTAGCGATTTTATCTTCCTCGTTAAATTGTAATTGACCATCGATAATATAGATCATAAGATTTTGTTCTTTATCAACATTAAACTTTGTCATATCTGGTTTTGAAAATTGAATATCAAATATTGATACAGGTGAATATGTTTGAACTTTGGATTTGGTTCCATTTATTTCACCCACAAGAACTTTAATTTCTATATTTGCATTTTCAGATACTGTTGGAATAGTGTTTCTTTTAATATGTTGATACCAAGGTTTAACTTTTTTATTTTTTTGTGGAAGGTTTACCCAAATTTGTAATCCTTGCATGACACCTCCACTCTTCTTAAATTTTTCAGTTACTAATTCAGAGTGAATTAAACCTGATCCAGTTGTCATCCATTGTACATCACCAGTTTCAATTTCTGCCTGTCCTCCAAATGAGTCTCTATGTTCTACTTCACCACCAAGCATGTAAGTAATTGCCTCAAATCCACAATGAGGATGTGCTGGTACCCCGGTTGCACCTCCCGGTTCATAATTAATTGGGCCGAAATGATCAAAAAGAAGAAATGGATCATTTTCTCTCATTCCGGGGACAGGGAAAGCTCTCGTTACAGGTATCCCGTCACCCTCGAAAGTCTTCATACACTCTTTAATTTCTATTATTTTTCTCATAAATTTGTTTAAAAATTATTGAGATATAGATATAGGTATCATTATGAAAAATCAAAATCCAAACCCACCAAAGTGTGGTTGCAGTTGTAGCTGTTGCTGTACTTGCGAAGGTGGAGGGTGCTGTTAGTTAACACCCTCAATTTAAATTTAATATTTAAAATATATTTCTAACAACCTTTAAGTTCATTTCCTAAGTTTTGTATTAACTTAAAATAAAGATCTTTATTTGAGTCAATATTAGCACCTAGAGGATCAAAAACTCCTGTTTTGATATTCATGTCTTCAGCAATTGTTGTAATTATCTTTGGATTGAACTGTGGTTCAGAAAAGATACATTTAATTCCTCTATCCTTAATTACATCTTGAATATCAGCAATCTGTTTAGCACCAGGTAAAACATCCGTGTTCAAAGTAAGCGCTCCAGCAGCTCTAGTTTCAAATCTTTCTTCAAAGTATTGATAAGCATCATGGAAGACAACAAACTTTGCATCTTTATTTATTTCTTTTTCAATATCCTTAACTAATTGATCTAGTGCTTGAATTGTAGCTTGTGCATTAGCTTCATATTTATCCTTATTTGCTGGATCTAAATCACTTAACTCATGAGCAATTTCATGAACCATTTCTTTTGCATTCATTGGATCTAACCAAATGTGAGCATCAAATTCACCATGTGCATGACCGTGATCGTCGTGTCCACTGTGATCATCATGGTCATCGTGATCATCATGGTCATCGTGATCATCATGGTCATCGTGATCATCATGGTCGTCATGGTCATCATGGTCATCATGGTCATCGTGATCATCATGGTCGTCATGGTCATCATGCTCATCGTGATCATCATGATCATCATGGTCATCGTGATCATCATGATCTTCATGGTCATCGTGATCATCATGATCGTCATGGTCATCATGATCGTCATGGTCATCGTGATCTTCAAAAATTGATTCTTCTCTAAACTTCAATTTATTAATACTTTCAACTTCCATGAACTCTATAACTTCTGCATTTTTGACAATTGACTCAAGAGGTCTTTCCATGAACGTTTCTATACTTTCACCAACCCAGAATATGATATCTGCTTCTTCTAAAAGTTTGGCATGAGAAGGTTTTAATGTAAAACTATGGGGGGAAGTACTTCCTTCAATTATAAGTGCTGGTTCACCTACACCATCCATTACATTCGCAATTAGTGAATGAAGTGGTTTAATTGTAGTTACAACTTTTAATTCTGCTCTTACAGCTGAAGTTGCAACTAAAATTGATGAAAAGAAAAATACTTTCAAAAGCATCAAAAAAATGTTGTTTTGTCTCATAAAAAATGTTCCTATTAATAATTAAGTCTGTTAATGAACGTAATGTTATAATATTACATTTTAGATTGTAAATATAAAAATGAATGAAAATAATAGTTT
This sequence comes from uncultured Alphaproteobacteria bacterium, assembly GCA_902610845.1. Classification (GTDB taxonomy): domain Bacteria; phylum Pseudomonadota; class Alphaproteobacteria; order HIMB59; genus CACPNW01. Next base: position 4,537 of record CACLXJ010000005.1, read on the forward strand.
ATTGGTAAGATTAAAAGATTGCGGTGTCCAAAAATCTTCAAAATGGATTGTAAAAGGTATCTCTCTTGAGATTCATAAGGGCAAAATTGTAACCTTGATTGGCCCAAATGGCTCAGGAAAAACAACTACCGCTAAAATGGCACTTAATATTCTAAAATCAAATGAAGGTTCAATTGAAAATTATTCAACAAAAATGGCATATGTTCCACAAAAAATTAGTATTGATTGGACTATGCCCCTTCGAGTTATAGATTTTATGAATCTAACAAGTCATATTAATAAAGATGAAATTATTGAAGCTTTAGAATTAACAGGGGTTCAGCATTTAATATACAATGAGATTCATAACTTATCTGGTGGGGAATTTCAGAGAGTTTTAATCGCAAGAGCAATTGCTAAAAAACCAGATCTACTTGTTTTAGATGAACCTGTGCAGGGAGTAGATTTTAATGGAGAGATAGCTCTATACAATCTTATAAAAGAAATTTGTACCAAATTTAATTGTGGCATCCTTCTTATATCTCATGATCTCCATTTTGTTATGTCTGCAACAGATCATGTAATTTGTTTAAATGGTCACATTTGTTGTTCTGGATCACCTAAATCAATAGTAAAAAATTCTTCCTACATAGAATTATTTGGAGAACATAATGCTGCTACCTTATCACTCTATCAACATGAACATGATCATTCACATCAGACAGATGGGAGTGTTAAAAATTAATGTTTGATGATTTTTTTATTCGTGCACTTGTTGCAGGGGTTGGTATAGCTATTGTTGCTGGACCACTTGGATGCTTAGTTATCTGGAGGAGGTTATCATATTTTGGTGACACCTTATCTCACTCAGCCCTTTTAGGAGTAACATTAGCATACTCATTTAGTTTAAATATTGCTTTTTCTGTGTTTGTAATATCAGCTGTTGTTGCTTTACTTCTTGTGAGCTTACAAAAAAGAACAAAACTAGCTGGCGATTCTTTACTTGGACTTCTTGCTCACTCAACACTTGCCATCGGTTTAGTATTGATTGGTTTTTTATCTTATATCCGATTTGATCTCATGGGATTATTATTTGGCGATATTCTTGCAGTAACAACTGCAGACATTGGTTTAGTTTGGATAGGTGGAAGCATAATATTAATTATCTTATATTTTATTTGGAAATCTTTATTTTCAGCAACTGTAAATTATGATTTGTCAGCTGCTGAAGGTATGCGGCCGGAAGTTTCTAATTTTATATTTACCCTTTTATTGGCAGGAGTAATTGCTTTGTCTATTAAAATGATTGGAGCACTATTAATTACAGGTTTACTTTTAATTCCTGCGGCTATTGCCAGGAACATTAGCAACAGTCCTAGACAAATGATTGTTATCGCAATCTTATCAGGTATTTTATCAGTAGTAGTTGGATTATTTGCTTCTTTAGAAATAAATACTTCTTCAGGACCTTCAATAATAGTGGTGGCTTTAATACTTTTCATTATTTCATTGGTTCCTCTTGAAATTAAGGGTCAGTTGCAAAAACGATAGCAATTTGGTAATCTATAATATGTCTTTAGAAACTTTAAACTTAACTAAAAATCAACAAACAGTTCTTGATATTTTAGAAAGCGCATCAGAACCTCTTAAGGCATATACAATCCTTTTTGATATTCAAAAAAAAGGAATTAAATCTCCTCTTCAAGTTTATAGAGCTTTAGATAAGCTTATTGAAATTGGCAAAGTGCATAAAATAGAAAGTAGAAATTCATATGTTGCTTGTAAGCATGAAGGTTGTAATGCAAAAAATTCTACGTCTTTTTTGATATGTGAAAACTGTGAAAGCGTTACTGAACTAACTGGAAATAATTTGATTTCTTATTTTTCAAAACAAGCAGAAAAGAATAACTTCAATTATAAAAAACATAATTTAGAAATATTTGGTTTGTGCGAAAATTGTAAACTAAAAAACTAATTTATTAAATTATCAATCTTATTCAGACATTTATTTAATCCAAGATTGTATTTTGTTCGTATGAAATGCTCTTTAACTATTTCAACCCATTTAAATTTTTGTAACGTTTGATGAGATATGTAAAAACAATTTAATGGAAAAGACATATTAAACATTTTTAATATTTCTTGCCTTATTACATCGTTGGTCAACACTGCCAAAGATTCGTGAATATATTTTTCTACGATTTTTTGATCACTTAAAGATGTTTTAGGTAAATTAAATAAACCTCTAAATCTAAAGTATCGATAGATTCTTAAGTAATCTTCTTTTATTCTATCATCTATTTCACCAATAAAAGTAATTTTACTTTCATTTAAATCTGATTGGCCATTGTAATAATCATGTAGTTTATTATTGTTTCCGACATATAAAGCATTGAAAGTAAAATCTCTTCTGGCTGAATCTTTTTTCCAGCTGTTGGTGTAAATTACATTTGTATGTCTTCCCATTTGATTAATATCTTCACGTAAAGTTGTAATTTGTATTTTTCGATTATGAGGATAAGCAATTATAGATCCATATTGAATAGCAAAATCATCATATTCAATATTGTTATCTTTTAGTAATGACAAAACATCCTGAGGCTCCAAAGTTGTTGCTGTATCAATATCTTTGATTTCTCTTTCAAGAAGAGCATCTCGTATACATCCTCCTACTAATCGAATTTCAATATTATTTTCTTCAAATATAGATATTAAAAACTTAACATGCTCCAGATTCAATAAATTCGCTATTTTATTTATTTCCATCATCTAGCTATTTCTTCAAAACAATTTATATTACAGGAACCATGTCGACTTCTTCAAAAGAAAATACTCAAGAAATATTTGAAGATATAAAGAAAAATTTAACCCGAGGGGTAAAGGATAGAAAACATGCTTTTCACACCCCTGTAATTAGCAATGTTGATGCTGAGGGCGGAATAGACTCGAGAGTAGTAGTTTTACGAAAATTCGACCCTACTAATTTAATACTAAATTTTCATACAGATTTTAGATCCCCAAAAGTTTTTAATTTACAAAAAAATAATAAATCTCTTTTTGTTTTTTATGATCATAAACTGAAGATTCAATTGCGTATCAAAACAACTTCTTCAATTAATAATCAAAACGAGAAAGCTAAAGAAATGTGGGATAAGACAAGACTATTTAGTAGAAAATGTTATTTAACATTAAAAGACCCAAGCTCAGTTACTGAGTTTCCAGAAGATGGAATTCCAGAACATCTGACTGGGAAAGAACCAAGTCTTGAAGAAAGTGAGCAAGGTTATAAAAATTTTACAGTAGTTGAAAATAAAATTGATGAAATTGATTGGCTATATTTAGAAATTTCAGGTCATCGTAGATTGAAATTAAAATTTATTAATAATGAACCAGAATACGAATGGTTAATACCTTAGTATAATTTAAAGTTATCAATAATTCTTATTTCACCAATGTATAAAGCAATAAAAAGTCGCGCCTTAGAAGAAACGTTTGTTATGTCTAAGTTATTTTCATTTCTGATCTCAATGTAATCAATCTTGTTAATACTATTTTCTAATATTTGTTTTTTAAAATTATCAAGATTGATATTACTAGATTTTTTTTTACAAAAATTTATAAATTCATAAATTTTACTTCCTAATTGATTAAATATTTTTGATTGATCATTGGTAAATTTTGAATTCCTTGAGGATAAGCTCATACCACTATCATCTCTAATAGAAGGGCATGAAACAATTTTAATATTGTGATTTTTAATTTTTACTAACTCTTGAATTATTTTTATTTGTTGAAAATCTTTTTCACCAAAGTAACTTGCATTCGGCTTAATTATACTAAAGAAAATATCTACAACTGTAGTAACTCCATCAAAATGGCCTGGTCTATATTTATCACAAAGAATACCTCTAAAATTGTTTACAATATTTTGTTTTAGTAAATCTCCTGGATAGATTTCTTGTATCTCTGGCAAGAATAATAAATCACAACCTATTTTTTCTAATTTAGCAATGTCATCATCTATTGTTTTTGGATAAGAACTGAAATCTGTTTCATTATTAAATTGTGTTGGATTAATAAAAATTGAAGTTACAACAAAATCATTATTTATCTGTGCTTCTTTGATTAGCGATAAATGTCCATCATGTAAGTTACCCATTGTTAGGACTGAACCGATAGATTGACCTTTGTCTTTAATTAAAACTAAGATTTGCTCTAATTCATTAGTTTTTCTTATAATTTTCATTGAATATTCAAGTAAATATTTGACTTATATATAATGAATTCGTATTAGGCCCAAAGATTTAATATGAAACGAACATACCAACCTAGTAGAGTAATTAGAAAAAGAAGACACGGCTTTAGAGCTAGAATGGCTACTAAGGCAGGTCGTCAGATTATTAACAGACGCCGTGCAAAAGGAAGAGCTCAGTTAAGCGCTTAATAGGCCTAATGGCCCATAAAATATTTACAATTAAGAAAAGATCTACTTTCGTCATGATACGAAATGAAGGAAAGTTTATTAAAAGTAAAAATATGAATGTTCAAATTTTAGATAATCAAAATCTAGAAAATTCTATTGGGATAGGATACACAGCATCTAAAAAAATTGGAAATGCAGTTAAAAGAAATAAAGCAAAAAGAATAATGAGAGAATTAGCCAGAAAAATACTTATTAATGGTAAAATAAATTCATATTATGTGTTAATAGCTAAAAGTTCAATACTTGAAGAAAAATTTGAAAAACTGCTATTAGAACTTAAAGAAAAAGCAAATGATTAATAAATATATTTCATTCCCTTTAATTTTAATGATTAGATTATATCAGCTTTTTATTTCACCCCTTCTTGGTCAAAACTGTAGATATCTACCTACATGTTCAGAATACTCAGTTAAATCATTAAAAGAACATGGCTTATTTAGAGGATCAATATTATCAATAAAGAGAATTTCAAAGTGTCATCCTTGGGGTTCACATGGTTTTGATCCAGTACCAAAGAAAACCGATTTGAACAAATGAACGAACAACGAAATTTATATCTTGCTATTGGCATTTCAATTGCAATCATTATTTTTTTTCAATTTTTATTTCCAACTCAACCCATTCAAACAACATCCTTTGAAGAAGATGAAGTTTTAGAACCTGCTACGTCAATTGATGGGCAAGGTAATGAAACTATTTCAGAAATAAAAAGTCGGGATGAGGCTTTAATTGAAACAGATAGAGTTATTTTTAGTAATTCATCAATAGAGGGTTCTATAAATCTTAAAGGTGCAATTCTTGATGATCTTATATTATCAAAATATAAAACCAGTTTAGAACCTGGCTCTGATAATATTCAACTTCTATTACCAGAAGGAACATCGAATCCCTATTATATTGAAACTGGGTGGAAAGAATTGAAAGATACTGAAGTAGAATTACCAGATTTAGAAACACTTTGGAAAACTAACTCTACTAACTTAACTCCCTCAAATCCTGTAACATTAAGTTGGACAAATAATCAAAATATAACATTTAAAATTAATTATACGATTGATGATGAGTATATGTTTTCAATTACTCAAGAGATTGAAAATAAAGGAAATAGTAATATTGAAGTATTTCCTTACCGATTAATTAAAAGAATAAATACTCCAGACACTATTAATTTTTTTATTCTTCATGAAGGTTTTATAAGTTTAATTAATGATGAATTATTAGAAAAAAATTATGATGATATTGCTGATGATTGTAATTCATCAATGCCATCTAAGAAGGAATTTTGTGATAACAAAGCACAAGGTGGTTGGTTAGGGTTTACAGACAAGTATTGGATGTCCGCTTTAATACCTGATGCCGATCAGTCAATTAATGTTAATTATAGATATGGCAATAATGGAAGGGATAGTTACAGAGCTGGATACGTAGGACAAATATACAAAGTTAGTTCTGGTGAAAGTTTAGAATACGGTGGAAAATTATTTGTAGGTGCGAAAAAATTAAATGTTTTAAGTGCTTACGATGAAAAACTTTCTATCCCAAGATTTACAGATGCTATCGACTGGGGATGGTTTAGTTTCTTAACAAAACCAGTCTCATATGCAATTAATTGGTTTTTTGGGTATGCAGGTAATTTTGGTTTGGCAATTATTGCATTTACAATTTTAATGCGTTTAATCTTGTTCCCTCTTGCACAAGCATCATTCAAATCAATGGCAAAAATGAAAAAACTTCAGCCAGATATGCAAAGATTAAAAGAGACATATCCTAATGATAGACAGAAAATGCAACAAGAATTAATGGCTTTATATAAGAGAGAAGGTGCTAATCCAGTAGCAGGTTGCCTGCCAATATTAGTTCAGATACCAATTTTCTTTTCTTTATATAAAGTTTTATTTGTAACCATTGAAATGTACCATGCACCTTTTTATGGATGGATACATGATCTCTCTGCTCCTGATCCATTAGGTTTAATGACAGTTTTTGGATTAGTTCCTTGGGATGTACCACCATTACTTTCCATAATTGATATTGGAATTCTTCCAATAATTATGGGTTTCACAATGTGGTTACAGCAAAAATTAAATCCAGCACCTGCTGATCCTACACAAGCTAGAATTTTTGCATTACTTCCTTTTGTATTTACTTTTGTACTAGCTGGATTTGCAGCTGGGCTAGTTTTATATTGGTCTGTAAATAATATTTTATCAATTGCTCAACAGTGGTTCATTCAAAGAAGAATACTAGCCAAAAATGGCTAGCCTAAATAAAAATCTAAATAAGTTTTTCAATAACAATAAGTTTGTAGGTTCATTTCCTTCGTACAAAGATATTCCTTACTTAGAGATTAAAAGAGAATGTTGTTTTATTGGAAGGTCAAACGTTGGAAAATCAAGTTTAATAAATTCAATAACTGGAACTAAAAAATTAGCTAAAACAAGTAAAACACCGGGAAGAACACAAGCGATAAATATTTTTGTCATTAGTGAAAAAATTAATATGATAGATTTGCCAGGTTATGGTTTTGCTAAAGTATCAAAAGTTGCAAGAGAAAATCTAATGATACTTATAGAAGAGTATATTGAAAATAGAGATAAATTAGATCATGTTTTTTTACTTATAGACTCAAAGGTTGGAGTCAAAAATTCTGATATAGATATGTTTGATTTATTGGGTAATTGTTCAAGAAAATTCTCTATAATTTTAACAAAAATTGATAAGGTTTCTAAAAGTTATTTAGATTATCAAAAAAAATCAATTCTGAGTTTAATGAAAAATTATAAAGATTCTTTTGAAAATATCTATCAATCTGAAACAAAGAAAAATAATGGTATTACTGAAATCCAAAGATCTATATACGGTATTTCACAATCATCATGAAATTTGATTTTTTATCAGAAAGTGATCAAGCTTATTTTATTCATAAAGCTTCTACATTAGTTGAAGCTCTTCCTTACATAAGAGAACATAGTGGAGATACTATTGTTATAAAGTATGGTGGACATGCAATGGGAGATAAAAAACTGTCAGAGAGTTTTTCCAGAGATATTGGATTATTAAAAGAAGTAGGTGTGTCGCCAATTATTATTCATGGTGGAGGGCCTCAAATTGGTGAAAGACTTAAATCAAAAAATATATCAACACAATTTGTTGAAGGATTACGAGTTACTGATAAAGAAACAATCAAGGTAGTTGAAGAAGTCTTATCTAAAGATATCAATTCAGAAATAGTGGAATCTATAAGTGCCTCTGGAGGAAAAGCAATAGGAGTATCTGGTAATGATAACTTAGTCACTGCAACTAAATTTAACGTGGAAATTAAAGATAGTGATTCAAATATTGAAAAAATAGTTGATATTGGTTTTGTTGGACAGCCAAAAAAATTAAACAAAGATATGCTAACTAACTTTATAAAAAATGGTCAAATACCTGTCATATCTCCTTTAGGTAAGGATGAAAATAATTTTACATATAATATTAATGCTGACACAGTTGCAGGTTTTATAGCAGGTGAGTTACAGGCAAGTAAATTATTACTACTAACCGATGTACCTGGAATTTTAGACAAAGATGAAAAATTAATCTCATCAATAACATTAGAAGAGGCTAAAAGTATTGCTAATAAAGAATATATTTCTGGAGGTATGAAGCCTAAAATTAATACATGTATTGATGCAATGAAAAAAGGTGTTAAAAAATCTACTATTTTAGATGGAAGAATTCCTCATTCAGTAATATTAGAGTTATTCACTGAACATGGAATTGGTACACAAATAACAAGTAATTAAATGAGCTTTAAAGATAACATCAATACCTGGATATTTGATCTAGACAACACACTGTACTCTGCAGACAGCGGAATTTTTCAGCAAGTACATAAATTAATGGGTGAATTTGTAGCTAAAAACTTAAATATGGGATTAGATGAAGCAAAAAAACTACAAGCAAAATATTACAAACAACATGGCACAACTCTAAGAGGTATGATGGATAATCATGGTGTAGATCCTGATCATTTTTTAGAAGAAGTTCATAAATTAGATTACTCAATTGTTGGTCCAAATCAAAGTCTTAATGATGAATTATATAAACTTGAGGGAAGAAAAATTATTTATACAAATGCAAATAAGCAACATGTCTTAGATGTGTTAGAGAAAATAAATCTTACAAATTTTTTTGATAAAATATATGATATTAAAATGGCTGATTATGTTCCCAAGCCAGAAATTTCTCCCTATGAAAAAATTATCGACTTATTTGATATAGAAGCAAATAAATCAGCAATGTTTGATGATATTGCAAAGAATTTAGTTCCCGCAAAAAAAGTTGGTTTCACACCTGTCTGGGTTGATGCTGGTTATGAGAATTTTTCTGATGATATTGAAGCGTCTAAAAAATATTTAGATTTTCAAACAAGAGATTTGAGTTTATTTTTAAAAAATGTAAATGATGGGGAAATATGAAAAATCTTGAAGAATTAATTATAAAAGCTTTTGAGGATCGTGATAACATTAATAAAGATACACAAGGTGAAATAAGAGAAGCAGTTGATGTTACATTAAATCAGTTAGATTCAGGAACTATTCGAGTTTGCGAAAAAAGTGATGATCAATGGATTGTAAATCAGTGGATTAAGAAAGCCATTCTTTTAAGTTTTCGTTTAAGTGATAATGAAATCATTAAAGCATCACATGCCACTTGGTTTGATAAAGTGGAAAGTAAAACTGCAAATTGGACTAAAGACGATCATTTAAAAGCAGGATTTAGATATGTGCCAGATGCTGTTGTTAGAAAATCTGCATATATTGCTAAGGGAGTTGTACTAATGCCATCATTTGTAAATCTTGGAGCATATGTGGACGAAGGAACGATGATAGATACTTGGGCTACAGTTGGATCTTGCGCACAAATAGGTAAAAATTGTCATATATCAGGAGGAGCTGGAATTGGTGGAGTTTTAGAACCATTACAAGCAAATCCTGTAATTATAGAAGATAACTGTTTCATAGGCGCAAGAAGTGAAGTTGCTGAAGGTGTCATAGTTGGTGAAGGTTCAGTTTTATCAATGGGTGTTTTTATAGGTGCATCAACAAAAATAGTTGACCGTGCTACTGGAGAAATTCATATGGGAAAAGTTCCACCTTATTCAGTAGTCGTTGCTGGCTCTATGCCAAGTAGTCAAGGTGAAAAAAAATGGTTTGTTACTAATCCAGGATTATACTGTGCTGTAATTGTTAAAAGAGTGGATGAAAGAACTAGAAGTAAGACTTCTATAAATGAGTTATTACGCGATTAATGTCAGAAATTAATTTTGATCCAGTTAATCTTACACAATCCTTAGTTAAATGTGCAAGTGTAACTCCAAAAGATGAGGGCGCTTTAACAGTCGTTGAAAATCATCTAAATGCTATAGGATGTGACTGTCATTCATTAACTTTCTCTGGAAACAATTCTTATGAAGTAAAAAATTTATTTGCAACGATAGGAAATGAAGGAAAGCATTTTGTATACGCTGGTCACACAGATGTAGTTCCAGTAGGAAATGAAAGTTCTTGGAAATATCCTCCTTTTTCAGCAAAAATAGATGATGGTAAACTTTATGGAAGAGGTAGTGAAGATATGAAAAGCAGTGTTGCATGTTTTATTAGTGCCGCTAAAAGATTTGCAGATAAGTATAAAAATCTTCCAGGTAAAATTTCATTTATTATTACAGGTGATGAAGAAAGAGATTCTGTAAACGGCACACCAAGAATACTAGAATGGGCAAGCAAACAAAATTATAAATTTGATCATTGTCTTGTAGGTGAACCAACTTCTAAAAATGAGGTCGGCGATAAAATAAAAATTGGAAGAAGGGGATCAGTTAGTTTCTTTTTTCAGGTAAAAGGTATTCAAGGACATACTGCGAATTCTCATTTAGCTGAAAATTCTTCACATCACTTAGTGAATTTATTAAATAGTATATTAGAAGAGCCGCTAGATGAAGGTAATGAAAATTTTTTACCAACATCAGTTCAAATCGCTACTATTGATATTGGCAACCCCGTTCAAAACGTAATTCCGGAATTTGCTAAAGCAACAGTTAATATTAGATTTAATGATATGCACTCATCTGACTCAATTATAAAATGGATTGATAATAAAATAGAAAAGATTTTCTCTAAACTGGAAAAAGCTAGTTGCACTTATACATATGATGCAACGGCTGAGTCATTTCTAAATAAACCCGGTGATTTATATAATATTATTTCGCAATCAATTTCTGATGTTACAGGAAGAAATAGCCCACCTGAGCAAGCAACTGATGGTGGTACTTCTGATGCAAGATATATAAAGAACTATTGTGAAGTAGTAGAGTTAGGTCTTAGAAATCAAACTCTTCATAAGGTTGATGAGTTTGTATACATTGAAGATATCATACAACTTGAGAAAATATATTTTAAAATTTTGGAAAATTATTTCAAGTAAATATTCCAAATTTTAATAAACCCTAATTTTAATAAAAATTCTTTATAGATTTAATATCAGATTTTAATGTATTATTTTTTTTATACATTTTATATTTCTTAAACATGTATTTTATTGCAGACTCTATTGCTGTAACTCCTGCCACATGTGGAGTAATGGTAACATTTGGTAAAGTCCAAAGTTTACTTGACGATTTTAATGGTTCATTTTTAAATACATCTAAATAAGCATAAAACTCTTTGTTTCTTTTTAGATGTTTTATTAGTGCGTTTTCATCTATAGCGTTTCCTCTGCCAATATTTATTAAACAAGATTTTTTTTTCATTTTTTTTAAGAACGATGTGTTTATAATATTGTCTGTTTGAGGTGTTGCAGGTAAAATTGAAATAATAATATCTGAATTTTTGATAAATTTATTTAAGTTCTTTTTTGAATATGTTTTTATATTCGAAGAGCGAACGATAGATTTTTTATAACCAATAACATTGTATTTTAATTTGATTAAGACTTTGGCAATATAAGTTCCTAGAAAACCTAAGCCAAGAATACCTATAGTTAAGTTTTCATTATCGATAGGTGTTCTTTCTCCAGACCAATATTTTTTGTTTTGAGAATTTTGAAAAATTTTAAAGTTTAATTGGTAGTTTAATATTTGAGCCAAAGAGTAATTTGCTATTCTCTTGCCCATTTCAGGATCTTTTATTCTAATTATAGGTATTTTTTTATCATAATTTTTTAATTTTAAAATATGATCAACGCCAGCGCCCATAGAGAAAATAACTTTTAAGTTTTTTAGCTTAGAAAGAACTATATCTGGTAAATCCCAGATTATTGCATATTCTACATCATTAAATTTTTTATAATCATTAATAGAAATAATTTTTTCATCTTTAAAATATTTTTTTATAGTTTTTTTATAAATATTAATTTTGTCGAAAGTTACATTATGGAACAATATACTCATTGAATATTTGTTATTAATTTATTATATTTGTTTATTTGAGTCTCCCAATTTAGTTCTTTTTCTGCTCGGATTTTTGCATTTTCTCCTAATTCAAATCTAAAGTTTTTATCTTCGATCAGCTTTTGTATTGCATCATCTAATTCACTAATTTCATTAATAATTAGGCCAGTATTTTTATGTAATACAGCTTCTGGTGTACCCCCTACATTTGATGCAATTGATGGTATCCCAAATTTAGCTGCCTCAATGTATGATATACCAAATCCTTCAATAGACTTCTCATGTATTTCATCTGAAGTTGGCATAACCATAATATCAGTTTTAGAAAATATATAATTTTTTTGATTCTCATTAATTGTTCCAACTAAATTAACATTTTGTTCTAAGCTATATTTTTTAATTAGTTTTTTAATATTATCTAATTCATATCCTTCACCAGCAATGATATACTGGATTTTAGGATACAAATTTTTTAGATTATATATTGATCTTAAAATTAATGAATGACCTTTTCTTTTTTCAAGCCTTGCTAAAGTTAATAAAGTAGGTGTTCCTTTATTCAGATTAACTCTTTCCTCAGTGTATTTGTTTGTAAGATCTATACCTGGATATATAACATGTATATTTTGTAATTTATTACTTATTTCATTTAAAAGTTTTGTAGTAAAATTAGAATTGGTTACAATACCATTTGTAAGCTCAAGTATATTTTGAATTCTTTTTTTATGTTTTTCATTTTTTATTATTATTTCATTTCCGTGAATAAGACTTATTGTTGGTATTTTATTTTTGTTTAGAAAAATGATTGGCAACTCTAGGCTTTTCCAACTATCACTTATAACTGCCTCAATATGATTCAAAGAAAATATATTTACTAATTCTTTTAATTTTTTTCTTTTTCGTAAAAATTTTAAACCACGAAATCTTTTTATTTGAAAATTTTTTTCATTTATATCAAAAATTTTATCATTAGATATATTTTGTGCATCAGCTAAAACAATCACTTTTTTATTTTTGCTAAGGAATTTGGCTATATTGTAAACTAATGTTTCAATACCTCCTACTTTTGATGGAAAACATTGAGTTAGAATAACAATCATTGATAAATAATATTTAAATTAACTTGTTTTGTTATTAACATTAATTTCCTTATAAAATAGATATTTTTGTATATGCAATTAGAACATATCTATTTTCATTTATTGATACTTTAATTGCATGTCATTTTTACCTATGTAATTATTATTAGAAAGGTAATTTATGTTAAATGTATTTGGATTTTTCAACAAAATGTATGACGAATTAAATAGTAATGATAGTTCTACTGATAAAGAACTAATAAAGTATTTCAAAAGTGAATATGGAAATGAATGGAAGATCGAACTAGATAAATACCTTTTAAAGTCTGATTATGAAACTAACTCTAAAGCCGCATAATAGGTGGATTTTTTAATAATATAACTTCTCTGTAACTTCTTTAAGCCAAATACGCTCTTTTGGGTCTAAATAATCTTTCAATTTCTGATAAACTTTATAATGATAAGAGTTTAACCATTCTAACTCATCAAATTTAAGCATCTCTATATTTATGAGATCTCTATCAATAGGGCACCATGATATATTCTCAAAGAACAATCTCCTATCAGATTTTTCTTTAACAAGTATTAGATTTTCTGTTCTTATTCCATATTCATTTTCCTTATAATATCCTGGTTCATTTGAAATAATCATTCCAGGTATTAATTCTATACTTTCAAACATTGATTTCTTAGCTATTCTTTGCGGTCCTTCGTGTACACTTAAAAAACTTCCAATACCGTGACCTGTCCCATGATCATAATCTAAATTAATTTCTTGCAGACTTTTTCTTGCCAGATAATCAATATCAGTTCCTTTTGTGCCCTTTTCAAAAACATGATTTGATAAGGCTATATGACCTTTAAGAACCCTCGTAAATCTATCTTTTTGTTCTGTTGTTGGTTTACCTAAAATTATAGTTCTTGTTATATCTGTTGTTCCATCAGAATATTGACCCCCCGAGTCAACAAGGTAAATATTATTTTCGGAGAAAGATGATTTACCTTCTTCAGTAACACGGTAATGAGGAAGGGCTGCATTTTTATCAATTGCTGATATTGTATCAAAAGATAGAGAATGAAATAATTTATTTTTTCTTCGAAGATTTTCTAAATGATGTGCAACACTTATTTCATCATTTGATTTAGGATCCATGATATTTTTTAACCAATAAATATATTTGGTAATACTAACACCATCTCTTATATGTGCTTTTTTTGCTCCATCTAGTTCAGTTTCATTTTTGATAGCTTTTAACAAAATACATGGATTTGCTAAATTTTTAGTACTTATTTTTTGTTTTCTTAAAAGATCTAAAAAATAATAAGTGGTGGAATTAAAATCTAAACCAATTGATTCAGATGAATTAATATTATTAAAAATTGATCCAATGTTTTCAATTTTATTAATATTTATTAATGTTTGGATTTCTTTTTTTAGTATTTCTGGCATTGCAGACTCTTTAATATACAAAGAGTGCTTATTATTTTTTGAAATTAAAAGATAAGAATAAAGTAGTGGTGTATATTCAATATCACCTGCTCTTAAATTTAATAGCCAAGCAATATTATCAAGACCAGAAATAAAGTAATGATCAATTTCATTTTGATTTAAAAATTTTTTTAAAGTATCTAATTTTTCATGTCTGCCCTGACCAGCAAAACTTGTTGGGTGATCAAATATATCTGTATACTGAGTTTTTGGTTGATTTTCCCATATTAAATCAACTAAATTTTTATCTATTAGTTGGAGTTGAGATGTTGAATTCTCTAACATTTTTTCCACTTTTTCAATTTCTATAATTGAATGAAGAGTTGGATCTAATGCAATTTTATATTCTTCTTCTAATAAAATTTTTTCTAAATCTGTCCAAAAGTTATTTAAATGTTTTGCCTGAATTTCTTTGGCATTAATTTGAGTATTCGCTTGAAAAGTATATCGTCCATCGACATATAAGAAGGCATCTGTTGGCATTATAATTGCTCTTCCTGCTGAACCAGAAAAGTTTGTTATAAAATTTAATCTTTCTGCATTTGGAGAAATATACTCATTTAAATATTCATCACTTCTATTAATAACAAAAATATCGATATCTTTTTCTTTTAATAGATTTTGTAATTTTTTTAAATTTGATTGATTCATTATAACTTATTAAATAAACTTAAATCGATATTACCACCAGAAATCATAACTATAATTTTTTTATTTTTGATATCAATTTTATTATTTAATACTGCAGCTGCTGCAACTGCTCCTCCTGGCTCCACAACTATTTTAAGTTGTTCAGCTAGCAAAATTATAGTTTTTGTTACTTCTTCATCAGAAACACTTAATCCTCCTTCAAGATTATTTGAATTAATTTGAAAAGTTATATTACCAGGTTGTGGTGCCAATAGTGCGTCACAAAAAGATTTAGCATTTTTTTTATTTTCTATAATTTTACCAGCTTCTAAAGATCTTTTTGTGTCATCAAATTCATTAGGCTCCACAGAATATGATCTTATATTTGGATAGATATGCTTTAAGTATGTTGATGTTCCTGCAATAAGACCTCCACCTCCACAACAACATAAATACAGATCAGGTTCAATTGATTGCTCTTTCAAATCATTTACAATTTCGATAGCTGCAGTTCCCTGACCAGCAATTATATCTTCATCATCATAGGGTTTAATTAAAGCTCTATTATCCTTCTTTTGAATTTCATTTCCTATCTCTTCTCTACTTTGAAAGTAAGTGTCATATAATATTACCTCTGCTCCATATTTTTTTGTATTTTCAATTTTTATTTGAGGTGCAGTTTTAGGCATTATTATTTTTGCACTTAAATTATTTTGAGAAGCTGAAAAAGCAACTGCTTGTGCGTGATTGCCTGAAGAGTAAGCAACTACTCCATTTTCTGAAATATCATTTAAAGATTTTAAGATTTTATGGGTTGCTCCTCTTAACTTAAAAGATCCAGTGCTCTGAAGATTTTCAAGTTTAAAATATATTTCTGAATTTAATAAATTATTTATGTAATCATTTGATACAAGTGGAGTTTTGATTATTTTCTTATTTATAAGATTATAAGCTTCTTCGATTCTTTTATGATTTAATGTCATTTAAAGTATATATATTTTGTTTGCACTATTTCTTATTCTAAAATTTTAAAAATTTATATCAAATTATTTTAATTAAGAATAATTATAAAATTATTAATTTTCTTTATAGTATTAAGGTTTTTTTAGTCTGTCTTTAAAGTTTAGATTTTTAATATATTTTGATTATATGTACATTGCTATGAACAGATTTAAAATTATACTTGGAAAAGAAGTTGATTTTGAAGAAATATGGAAATCTAGAGAAACTCATCTCGAAAAAGTTCCTGGATTTAAAAAATTTAATTTAATTAAAGGTAAAACTACTGAAGAATATGCCCTTTATGCATCACATAGTATTTGGAATAGTGAAGAAGATTTTATTAATTGGACTAAATCAGAAGAATTTCGATTGGCCCATAAAAATGCTGGCAATAATAAACATTTATACCTTGGACACCCAGAATTTGAAGGTTTCAAAAAAATACTGTAGTGAAAAAAATATTTATTGTCTTTGGGCATCATAACATTAGTGGTTCTTTTAATTCACAAATAAGAGACACTTTTATAAATGAAGCTGAAAAACTAGGTCATACAATTGATTTAGTAAATTTGTTTGATGAAAAAGAATACTTACCTTTCTATAATTCAAATTTTAATCCTCCTCCGAAGCTAGTTATTGATTACAGAAACAGATTAGAAAAATGTGATATAATGTTTTTAATAGGCTCATGTAATAACCTAAGATTAAATTCTATTTTAGAAAATTGGGTAGATTGGGTTTTGCATCCTAAATGGTTTTTTTCCTATAAAAGCATGATGCCTAATAGCAGATTCTTTAAAAATTATGGTTACACTGTTCCAGGAGCAATGAAAGGAAAACTAGGAATTGTTTCTATAACTTATGGTGGGCCAATGATTAGTTATTTTAATTTTTCTATTTTTGATAATATCCCTTATAGAAGAATTAAAAAAGCTGTTTTCAATTTAGGTGGAATGAAAACTAAATATATAAGATTTTATTCTGTACTACCAGGTATTTCGAAGACAAAATTTAACACACACATGCATCGTGTAAGGAAATTGGTTAATAGTTTATAGTTAAAAATAAATATTAAATTTAATGTTATTAATATTAATCCCAGATAGTTACAAAGTCCTTATTATCCAGTTCAGGTATTTTTGAAGCCTCGACCTCAGGTGTTCCAACATATAAATAACCTAATACTTCATCATCTTTCTCAAGTGATAGTTCAGAAGATATATGTTCGTTTCTCTCAGTTGAATATTTTCCTGTTCTCCAATAAGCTCCATAACCTAAATCGTGCAAAGCAATTAAAATATTTTGTGCTGCAGCAGCTGTGGATTGAATCTGTTCTAACCTTGGAACATTAGGTTTTTCGTGATTGATTTTTGCTATTACGACAATAATCATTGGAGATCTCATTGTCAAAGCTGCAATTTTACTCTCTCTTTCTTCATCTAACTCTTCAGTTTTTTTTGTAGATTCAATAAATGCTTTTCCTAATTTTTTTCTACCATCACCTACAACTTCTATAAATCTCCAAGGTCTCAACCATGAGTGGTCTGGTGCTCTAAGAGCGGCCTGATAAACATTTTCCATTTCTTCTTTGGAAGGGTATGGCTCTGCTAACTTTGATATTGATCTTCTTGAAAGAAGAGTTTTCATGGTTTCCATAATGTGTAAAATATTGGTAATTTAATGAATATCAATCAATTTTTTAAAAATAAATTTAAAAAAACTTTATAAAAACTATATGTTAAATATGTTTAAAAATATTTTGAAACTCATTGTTTTTTCTATTTTTCTATCTAAAAGTTCATTTCTTCATGCTAGTGAAAGTAAGGCAATGATTTTAGATAATCTCAGCAACCCTGGTGTAAGCTCTCAAGGCCAAAATTGGGCTTTTTTTACTGATGGAGTAATGGGTGGATTATCTCAGGGTAAAGCGATCATATCAAAAGTTAATGATGTTAATTGTTATCATATGACAGGAGATGTCACGACTGAAAATAATGGTGGTTTTATTCAAATAAGAAATCAATTAAAACCTTCAATATCGACAGAAGAGTTTGAGGGTGTTTATTTTAAAGTGTTTGGTAATAATGAAGAGTATTCAATTCATGTAAGAACCGCTTTGACGATGGCACCATGGCAATATTATAAATATAGTTTTAAAACTAATTCTGAATGGACAGTAATAAAAGCACCCTTTAGTAAATTCAAAAAATCAAATGCTTATCAACCAAAAAAATTAGTTGGTCAGAATATTAAGACATTAGGTTTGGTTGCTGGATTTAAAGATTTTCAAGCAGATATTTGCTTATCAGAAATTGGCTTTTATTAATAATCTATTTTCATTAAATATAATCCTTCAGGTGGCGCAGTAACTCCTGCATATTCTCTTTTTTTGGATTGAATAATTTCTGAAATAGATTTTTCTATTTTATTTAAGCCTATGTCAACTAATGTGCCTACCATAATTCTAACTTGAGAATGTAAAAAAGATTTAGCTGAGATTAAAAAATTTATTTCATCATGATTAAAATTTACTTCCAACGAATTAATAGATTTAATTGGTGATTTGGATTGGCAATTTATTGATCTAAAAGCAGACAAATCGAATTTACCTATAAATTGATGTGATTGTTTTTTTATTTTTTCAGTGTCAATTTTTTTATGTACACACCAAACTTTGTTTTGCTCTAACGTAATTGGCGATCTTCTATTTAAGATTTTGTACTTATACCATCTTAATTTAGCTGAAAATCTAGAATTAAAATCTTTGTCAACTTCTTCAGCATGTAAAATAGATATGGGTTGTGGTCTTAGATAATGATTGATGCCATCTCTAATAGTATCACTATCAAAATGTTGTTCTATTTCAAAATTAGCTACTTGCCCTCTTGCATGAACACCTGCATCAGTTCGACCAGCCCCAAAAAGTGTTATTTTTTGTTTTGATAGTTTTTCTATTGCCTCTTCAACCAATTGTTGAATCGAAGGACCATTTTCTTGACGTTGCCAACCAACATAATTAGTACCATCATATTCTAATGTTATCTTGTAGTTAGGCATTTATTATATCATTAATCTTAAAGCTATAACCTCGAAGAAAATCATCTTTAGAAATAGCATTTTTGCCTTCTCTTTGTAAAATTAGTGGCTCTATACTTCCGTCATTACAACCAATATCAAAACTATCATTAATAATCGTTGATGGATTACCATTAGAATTTGATTTTCTTGCTTTAATAATCTTAATTCTTTCATTTTGTATAGTGAGCCAAGCACCAGGTTTAGGTGCATGAGCTCTTATAAGATTTAAAACTTCATTTACTGATTTATTAAAATTAATTTTTCTATTTTCTGAAGAAATTTTATTTGCATATGTTGCATCATTATCATCCTGCTTTGAATAAATTACCTTTTTATCAAAAATTAGAGGAATAGTTTCAACTAATAATTTTATTCCAGCCTCAGTTAATTTTTGACTCAATTCATTTTTATTACAACTGTCTTCTATATCTACTTTTTTTTGATTAATAATTGGTCCAGCATCTAATTTTTCGATTAGCTGTATTATTGATATGCCAGTCTCTTTATCGCCATTCATTAAAGAATGCTCAATAGGGGCTGCACCCCTCCATCTAGGTAACAAAGAGACATGGATATTGATACAACCAAATGGTGGTAAATCTAAAATATTTTTTGGCAATATTTTACCATATGCCATGACAATAATTAAATCAGGATTTAATTTTTTCACTGTCTCAATAGTATCTTTATCAAACGTATTTGGACTAAAAACCTCAATTTTGTTCTTACTTGCAAGTTGATGGACTTCAGATTCAATTATTTTCATTCCTCTAGATTTCTTTTTTGGGGGTTGTGAAAATACTGCGGAAATTATAAAATTATTTTTAATTAAAGCTTCAAGATATTCAGAGGCTATTTTTGGCGAACCCATAAAAATTATTTTCTTATTATTCATTATTTTTTGTTTTTTAAAAATTTTTGTACTTTTTTGATCATTATATTCCTTTTTAATGAAGAAAGATAATCTACAAATAACTTTCCAGAAAGATGATCAATTTCATGTTGTAAAATTCTTGATTCCACTCCACTCACTTCTTTTTTTATTTGTTTGTTATTTTCATCTAGGTACTCGACTACTATATTTTGAGGTCTCTCAATTTCTGCAAATTGTTCAGGAAGAGATAAACAGCCCTCTTCCATAACAATTTTTTCTTGAGAATAAGAAACAATATTTGGATTAAATAGTGAATATTGAGTTTCTTTTTTAGTCTCTTGATCTACAAAAAATATAGTCACAATTTGTTTTAGAATTCCAATTTGATTTGCTGCTAGACCTACACCTGGTGCTTTTATCATTATTTGCATCATTTTTTTGGCAATTTCTTTTTCCGTACTTCCAACAGATTGAATTTTATCTGCTTTTTGGCGTAATAGTGGATTTGGGACGTAAAGTAATTTATCCATTCAGTTTATGTAATTTTTCTTCTAGATTGAAATGCTGTATTTAATGTGTTTTCATCTAGGTAATGTACCTCTCCACCCATAGGAATACCTTGTGCAAGTCTTGTTACATTCAAATCTTTAAATTTTTCTAGTTTATCTGCAATTACAAAAGATGTTGTTTGTCCTTCCATAGTTGTACTTAAGGCAAGAATAATTTCTTTAACATTATTTGTATCAATTCTGTTTAGCAGATGTTCTATTTTCAATTCATCAGTTCCTATACCTTGAATTGCTGATAATGAGCCACCTAGAACATTATAGAGACCTCGATAAAACCCTACTTTTTCTAGAGTCCACAAATCTGACACGTCCTCAACGACACAAATAGTTGTTTTATCTCTTTTAGGATTTGCACAGATATTGCATGGATTTACCATATCTATATTTCCACATTCTGAGCACTCAATAATTTTATTATAAGATAAGTTTAAACTCTCAATTAAAGGAGATAGATTTTTATCTTTATTTTTTAATAAAAAAAGAGCGATTCTTTGAGCCGATCTTCTTCCTAATCCTGGAAGTTTTGAAATATCGTTTATTAATTTATCTATTGGGGATTGCTCCATTTTTAAAAGGGAAGTTTCATTCCTGGAGGTAACGGTAGGCCTCCTGTGAGATTTTTCATTTCTTCTTGGGCTGCAGCTTCTCCTTTTTCTTTAGCATCATTTATTGCAGCAACGATCAGATCTTCAAGTATTTCTTTCTCTTCTTGTTTGATCAAGCTATCATCAATTGAAATTCTTTTAAATATACCTTTTGCTGTAGCTGTTACTTTAATAAGGCCTCCTCCAGAAGTACCCTCAACTTCAATATCATTTAATTTATTCTGTGCTTCAGCCATTTTTTTTTGCAACTGTTGAGCTTGCTTCATCATATTACCTAGATTAACCATTAATTCTCCTTTTTCATCTTTGTTTGATTTATATCTGCGTCATTATCATTTATTTCACCTAGTTCTGTAATAGCGTGAATTTTACTTTCAGGAAATTCTTTTAATATTTTTTTTACTTCTGGATGATTTTTCATTATTTCAATTTCTTTTTGTTGATTAATAATATCTTCATCGTGTAAACTTTTTCCAAGATTGCTTGAAGATGAATGTATCTGCCATATTCTTCCTGTCCATTTAGAGATTAATTTAGCAACAGTTCTATTGAAGCCAGTGTCATTAACTTTGGATGTATTTAAGGTAACTTCTCCTTCTTTAAAAGAGACTAATTTTACATCATTGTACAACTTAGTGTGGAGTAATCCTTCTCTATTTTTAAAAAACATATCGACAAAATGTCTGAAGTCTTGAACATGTATTATATTTACATTTTCTTTTGGTGAAATATCTTTTTTATTTTCATTAAAGTTTAGAACTTTGTTACTTTCGTTAGATTCATTTTGTAGTTCAGGATTTTTTTTTAAGGGTTCTTTTTTTACTACTTCTTTGTCCATTTTTTTAATTAGATCTTCTGGGCTTGGACCATCATGTAAATAAATAATTCTTAAAATAATCATTTCTCCATGTTGGTATAAATGAGAGCTATTTTGTAATTCTTGATAACCTTTGAATAAAATTTGCCATATAATATTCAGATTATTTAATGTCATTTTTGATGACAATTCAGCTCCTTTATTTCTTTCAAATTCAGGAACATAAATGTCATCTTTTAAATCTGGTGCTATCTTTATTTGAACAAGGAAATGTACTACGTTTAATAGTTCATCAAATATCATTGCTATATCTGCCCCTAACTCATACAACTCTTTATACTTATTGATTGAACCAAGGGCATCTCCTTCTAAAATAATTTCAATTAAGTTAAATATTTTTTCTCTATCAGCTAGTCCCAGCATACTTATTACAGTTTGCGAATCAACTTTTTCATTTGGACTAGTTATTGCTTGATCTAATAGACTAAGACCATCTCTTACAGATCCATCTGCTGATCTTACAAGTAAAGAAATAGCATCTAAATCTATATCAATATTTTCTAGTTTGGAAATTTTTAATAAATGATCTGATAAAATTTTATTTTCTATTCTATGTAAATCAAATCTCTGACACCTTGATAAAACAGTTATTGGTACTTTTTTAATTTCTGTTGTGGCAAAAATAAATTTAACATGTTCTGGTGGTTCTTCTAAAGTTTTAAGCAGAGCATTAAATGCACTTTTTGAAAGCATATGAACTTCATCGATTATAAATATTTTATAATCACTGATAACGGGTTTGTATTTTACATTGTCAATTATTTCTCTGATATCATCAACGCCAGTATTCGATGCTGCATCAATCTCAATAACATCAAGATTACTATCCAAAGTTGTTGATTTGCATGAATCACAATTTCCACATGGTTCACAATTTTTTTTATCTCTATTCTTACAATTAATACTCATCGCTATAAGTCTAGCAGTGGTTGTTTTTCCAACACCTCTGACACCTGTTAGAATATATGCGTGAGCTAACCGGTCATTATTAATAGCGTTTGATAGAATTTTAACTAATAATTCTTGACCAATTAAATCTTCAAATTTTTTCGGTCTGAATTTTCTAGCTAAAACTTTATATTTTTTTTCTTCTGTCATTATAATTAATGGAAGGAGTTGAGACCCAAACAAGATTGTTACAGCTGCTTCTTTTCAGATCTGACTGGATTAGCAATTTATTTGCCCTCAATCCTCCCTGTAGCAATATAACATTAATGTAAATAAAATATAAATAGACTTTTCAAAAAATACTATTTTTTCCTGAATGAAGATTTCTCATATACTCCAAGGATTTCTATCTTCTTACAAAAAAATTTCATCTCTTCTAACGCTAATTTTACAGATGTATTTTCAGGATGTCCCTCAAAATCTACATAAAATTGCGCAACATCAAAACCCTGAGGGTGAATGTAACTCTCTAACTTAGTTATGTTAACACCATTACTAGCAAATCCACCAAGACATTTATATAAAACCGCTGGAATACTTCTAACTGTAAATACTAATGTTGTAAGGATCCCTTTTGTTTCTGGACTTATATCTAATAAATTTTTTTGCATAACGAGAAACCTGGTTACGTTATTTTGGGTATCTTGAAAATTTTTTTCCAAAATATCAAGGTCATAAATCTTAGCAGCAAGTGTAGATGCGATAGCGGCATCTTCAATATTATTTAACTCAGAAATTAGTTTAGCAGATCCAGCTGTATCAGCTTCAACAATCATTTGTTTATCTAGTTTTAAAATTTTCTTTCGACATTGAGCAATTCCCTGTTCATGACTTCTTATTCTTTTTATATCTGAAATTTTTGCACCTCTAATTCCAACTAAGTTATGATTTACTTCATAAAAATATTCATAAGTTATTTTTAAATCAGAGTCGGGTATTAATCTTTGAGTATCAGCTACTCTCCCTGCAAGAGAGTTTTCTATTGGAACCATTGCTGCTTCTGATTTTCCTGATCTAACATGTTCAAACATATCTTCAAAAGTTGCACACGGCATACTTGTTGCGTTTGGAAAAATATTTTTTCCAGCTTGTTCACTATAAGCACCATTTACACCTTGAAATGAAAAACTATCAATTTTTATCATTGTGCTCTCTTATATTAGTTTCAATATTTATTAAATCCTCTTTTGTATCTACACTCATTGGAACTTCAGGAACATACATAACTCCAATTGGAATGTTAGAATCCATTGCTCTCATTTGTTCTAAGCTTAGATCGATTTCATTTTTTGATTTAGGTAGATTGATAAATGTATTTATTGAATCTGGAGTATAACTGTAGATGCCAACATGATGGTATAAGTTTTTATTTTCTATTCTAACTTCTCTATAAAAACTTAACGCCTGCGCTATTTCATTTTCTTTAAAATCAACTTCAACTTTTGTTACATTGGGATTATTTAATTCATTGTCATTTAAGTTTGTTGCAAGTGTGCCAATAGTAAAATTTTTTTTTATTGGGTCAGTGACTTTAAGAATATGTTCTGGATTTATAAGAGGCATATCACCTTGTAGATTAATTATTACATCAATGTCTTTGTTATTTTTTATCTTTAAAAAAGCGGAGTGAACTCTATCCGTTCCAGATGGGAGATCTGGATCAGTCATAATAGCTTTGCCACCATTATTTACGATTAAATCATGCACTTCAATTTCAGAACAAGCAACAAACACTTCTCCAATATTTGACTCAATTGCTTGTTGCCATACTCGTTGTATCATTGGAATACCATTTATCTCAATTAATGGTTTGCCCAGCAGTCTAGTGGAAGCCATTCGTGAAGGTATAATTACT
The DNA here is from genome assembly GCA_902610845.1 of uncultured Alphaproteobacteria bacterium. Classification (GTDB taxonomy): domain Bacteria; phylum Pseudomonadota; class Alphaproteobacteria; order HIMB59; genus CACPNW01. The sequence continues at coordinate 29,437 of CACLXJ010000005.1, forward strand.
ACGCTTTTCATAATTTATGCGACAATTAAGCAAGAGAATTTAAATTTCATACTTACGACAAATATATTCTTTCTTCTAAAAAATCTGTATATGTACTTACACATGTCTGGGCTTGAAGTTAATAAAATTTTAGCATCTATTATATTAGCAGTCTTAATTGTTACCCTTATCGGGCATTTTGGAGATTTAGTTATTGATATTGATCATGATGAAAAAAAAGAAACAGCTTATAAAATAGACGTTCCTGAGGATTCTACTGGCGTTGGAGTAGTAGAAAAAAAAGAAGAAGTAATAGAGCCAATTTCAATGTTATTAGCAAGTGCTTCTCTAGATAATGGAGAAAAATTATTCAAAAAATGTGCTACGTGCCATAATTACGAAAAAGGTAGTGCAAATAAAGTAGGTCCACATTTATGGAATATATTAAACAGACCAAAGGCAAATGTTGAAGGTTTTGCTTACTCTAAAGCTCTAGCTGAATATGGTGGAGAATGGGGATATGAAGAGTTAGCAGAATTTTTATACAAACCAAAAAAATATATAAAAGGTACAAAAATGAACTTTGCAGGTTTGAAAAAAGTAAAAGATAGAGCAGACCTAGTTTATTTCTTAAGAGAGCACTCAGATAATCCGGCACCACTTCCATAGACTAAAGTAATGATCTTAGATACAGAAGAGTTTTCAAAATTTGCAAACTCTTTAGCCGATGATGCATCTAAAACTTCAATGCATTATTTTAGAAATAAAATTGAAATAGAAATCAAAGATGATGAAAGTCCTGTAACTCTAGCAGATAAAGAAACAGAACAGGTATTAAGAGAGAGAATAAGAAAAGAATATCCTGATCATGGAATTTTAGGTGAGGAGTATGAAAATGAAAAAATAGATGCTGAATTTATATGGGTATTAGATCCTATAGATGGCACAAGAAGCTATATAGCTGGACATAAAGATTTTGGTAATTTAATTGCATTACTTCATAATAAAAAACCAATTTTAGGAATTATTAATTGTCCTGCACATGATGAGCGATGGATAGGAATAAAAAATCAAAAAACAAAATGTAATAGAAAAGATGTTCAAACTAGCGAAATTAAAAAAATCAGAGATGCCTATCTTTTTACATCTGGATTATATTTTGATGAACCTCAAATAAAAAAAGGATTAGAATTACTCAAAGAAAAATCAAGATACTATAGACTTGGTGGTGACTGTTACATGTATGGAATGTTAGCCTCAGGTCTAATTGATATTGTTTTAGAAGATACATTAAAAGTGCACGATTATATGGCTCTTGTAAATATAATTGAAGGAGCTGGGGGGGTAATTACTGATAAGTTTGGACAAGATATATCTTTAGAATCAGATGGCAGTTTAGTTGCCTCCAGTACAAGCTCTCTTCATGATGAAATAATTAAATTAATAAACTAAAATTTATTTTAATTTTTAATAAATAGACATATATTAAAATTATGAAAATACTCACTTTGATCTTTACATTTAGTCTAATTCTTCAACTAAAAGCACAAGCAAATACTAATATATCACATGCAATTGCAATGCATGGTGAGCCAAAATACTCAAAAGATTTTGAAAATGTTGAATACATTAATCCAAATTCAAGCAAGGGTGGATCAATAGTAAGAAGTGCCATTGGAACCTATGACAGTTTCAATCCATTTATTTTAAAAGGAACCTCGGCAGCTGGAATTGGAGGATTGTATGAAACATTAACAACGGGATCAAGTGATGAAGCATTTACGGAATACGGATTATTGGCAGAAACGATTGAATGGCCAGATGATAGATCTTGGGTTTCATTTACATTAAGAAACGAAGCATTTTGGCACGATGGGAAAAAAATTACAGCTGACGATGTTGTTTGGACATTTAATACCCTAATAGAAAAAGGCCACCCATTTTATAAATACTACTATGGAGATGTTAAAGAAGTAATTAAAGAACAAGAAAATAAAGTTAGATTTAATTTTACAACAAATACGAATAAAGAATTAGTATTAATTGCTGGTCAATTACCTGTACTTCCAAAACATTATTGGGAAAATAAAAACTTTGAAGAAACATCTCTGGAAATACCAATTGGAAGTGGTCCATATAAAATTAAATCTTTTGATAGTGGAAGATCAATTACTTACGAACTAGATCAAAATTATTGGGGTTTTGGTGCATCTATTCCAATTAAAATTGGTAAAGATAACTTTGGCACAATCAGATATGATTATTACAAAGACAGAGGTATTGAAAGAGAAGCTTTTAAATCTGGTGAGATTGATTTCTTCTCTGAAAATTCATCAAAAGAATGGGCAACTGCGTATGATATAAACGCTGTGAATCAAGGCTTAATTAAAAAACAATTAATAAGTCACGAAAATCCACAAGGTATGCAAGGTTTTGCATTTAATATAAGAAAAGACAAATTTAAAGATAGAAGAGTAAGAAAGGCTCTTTCTAATGCTTTTGATTTTGAGTGGTCAAATAAAAATTTATTCTTTGATGCATATAAAAGAACAGATAGCTTTTTTGAAAATTCAGAACTTGCTTCCTCTGGTCTTCCCTCAAAAGAAGAATTAAATTATTTAAATCCATATTTTGATGTACTGCCAAAAGAAATATTTACAAAGGAATATACAAATCCAGTCACAGATGGTTCCGGTTATATGAGGATGCAACTGCAAGAAGCTTCAAAGCTTCTAGAAGAAACTGGATGGGAATTAGTTGATGGTAAACTTTTACATTCTAATACAAAAGAACCTTTTGAATTTGAAATCTTGTTACGATCACCAGCGTTTGAGAGAATAGTTTTCCCATTTAAAGACAATCTTGAAAAATTAGGAATAATTGCAGAAGTAAGAACAATCGATAGTGCACAATATCAAAAAAGAATGGAAACATTTGATTTTGATATGGTTGTGCAAACCTTTGGTCAATCTTTATCTCCAGGTAACGAGCAAAGAAATTTTTGGGGTTCTGATGCAGCAGATACTGATGGCTCTAGAAATGTTGTTGGTATAAAAAATTATGCTGTAGATGGATTAATTGAAAGCCTAATTAAAGCTAGTGATAGAGAAGAATTAATTACAATTACCAAAGCTCTAGATCGTGTTCTTCTATGGAATTATTATGTTATTCCACAATGGCATATCTCCTCATACAGAGTTCTTTACTGGGATTTTTTTAATCAACCAAAAATAAAACCAAAATATTCTTTAGGCTTTGATACATGGTGGATTAATCAGAATAAATTTGAAACGATCCAATCAAATAGAACATCAAACTAATTATTAAAGTTTATTAGAAATAATATAAAATAGCACAATATGGGTGCTTACTTAATAAAAAGACTTCTTTTAATTATCCCAACTCTTTTTGGGATAATGGTTATAAATTTTGCAATCATTCAAATTGTTCCAGGAGGCCCAGTAGAACAAATGATTGCACAAATGACTGGTACAGCTGTTGAGTCAACAGCTCGATTTTCAGGTGGTGGCGAGGGTGAAACTTTAGAGTTTAATCGAGATAATTCTACATCAGTTAATGATAGTAAATATAGAGGAGCACAAGGCCTAGATCCAGATGTTATAAAAGAAATTGAAAAGATGTATGGAATGGACAAACCGGCACATCAACGTTTCATGAAAATGTTAAAAGATTATTTAACTTTTGATTTTGGAGAAAGTTTTTTTAGAGATCAAAAAGTTACTTCAATTGTTTTAGATAAAATGCCAGTTTCAATATCACTTGGTTTATGGACAACTTTATTAGTATATTTGATATCTATACCTCTTGGTATAAGAAAAGCGATAAAGGATGGATCAAGGTTTGATATAGTCTCAAGTTCTATTGTAACAATTGGTTATGCAATACCAAATTTTTTATTTGCTGTAATACTAATTGTATTTTTTGCAGGAGGAAGGTTTTATGATATTTTTCCTCTAAGAGGTTTATTTTCTGAGAATTTTGATGAGTTAACATTATTTCAGAAAATACTAGATTACTTCTGGCATTTAGCACTGCCTTTAACTGCCATGCTTGTAAGCGGATTTGCTGGATTAACTTTTTTAACAAAAAATTCATTCCTTGATCAAGTAAATCAACAATATGTAATTACTGCACGTTCTAAAGGTTTAACTGAAAGAAAGGTTCTTTATAGTCATGTATTTAGAAATGCAATGTTAATAGTAATTGCTGGTTTTCCATCAGCATTTATTGGAATTCTTTTTTCAAGTTCTCTTTTCATTGAGGTTATTTTTTCTTTAGATGGGTTGGGGTTACTAGGATACGAAGCTGCTCTGACAAGAGATTATCCAGTTATATTTGCAACACTTTATTTTTTCTCATTACTCGGTTTAGTTATGGGAATAATTGGGGATTTTATGTACTCAATTATTGATCCACGTATAGATTTTGAATCAAGACAATGAAGAAATTATCAAAATTAAATCAAAGAAGACTGAATAATTTTAAGAACAACAAGAGAGGTTATTACTCTTTTTGGATATTTAGTTTTTTATTTATTATTTCTTTGTTTGCTAATTTTATTGCAAATGAAAAGCCTTTATTAGTAAAATATAACTCAAATTTTTATTATCCAATATTTTCTTTCTATTCAGAAACAACATTTGGAGGAGATTTTGAAACAGAGGCAGATTATAAAGACCCATATGTTAAAAAGTTAATTGGGGAAAATGGATGGATGATTATGCCTATAATTCCATATTCGTATAATACTATAATAAGAGATTTATCAGCTCCAGCCCCTTCACCACCATCAAATAAGAATTGGCTTGGAACCGATGATCAAGCAAGAGATGTATTATCAAGGCTAATATATGGTTTTCGAATCTCAATATTATTTGGATTTACTCTAACATTTTTCTCAATGATTATTGGAGTATCAGCTGGAGCTATACAGGGGTATTTTGGAGGAAAAACTGATTTATTTTTTCAAAGATTTATGGAGGTATGGTCAGCTATACCAACACTATATGTTTTGATAATTTTAGCGAGTGTAATTCAACCAAATTTTTGGTGGTTACTTATTATTTTACTACTTTTTAGTTGGATGGGCTATGTTGGTGTTGTACGTGCAGAATTTCTTAGAGCAAGAAATTTTGATTATATAAGAGCTGCAAGGGCATTAGGCGTTTCAAACACAAGGATTATGATTAGGCACATGCTCCCAAATGCAACAATAGCTACAGTTACCTTTCTTCCTTTTAGTTTAAGCGCATCTGTAACAGCTTTATCAGGTTTAGATTTTTTGGGCTTTGGTTTACCACCAGGATCTGCATCTTTAGGCGAAATGGTAAATCAAGGAAGAAATAATTTACAAGCACCATGGCTTGGAATTACCAGTTTTTTAACATTAGGTATAATGTTAGGATTACTTGTATTTGTTGGAGAGGCCATAAGAGACTCCTTGGATCCTAGAAAGACATTTAGTTAATATGGATTCGATTATATCAATCAAGAACCTCTGTGTTACGTTTAATAATAATAATGAAGTTATTAAAAACGTAAATATCAAAATCCTTAAAGGCAAAACTACTGCAATAGTTGGTGAATCAGGATCTGGAAAAACTCTATCAGCACTAAGTATACTAAGATTATTACCAAGTAGCGCTAAAATTACTAAAGGTGAAATTTTATATAAAGAAAATAATATTTTGAAACTTAATAAAGAAAAAATTCAAAAAATAAGAGGTAATAAAATCTCTACAATTTTTCAAGAGCCAATGACAAGCTTAAACCCTTTGCATACTATAAACAAACAAATTGTGGAAATAATAACTAATCATAATATAATTAAAAAAGAAAAAGCATTTATTAAAACTCAACAATTATTAAATCTAGTTGGTCTCGAACAAATTGCAAATAGACCTAAAGTTTATCCATATGAATTATCAGGTGGACAAAGACAAAGAGCTATGATTGCAATGAGTATAGCTAACAATCCCGATGTATTGATTGCAGATGAACCGACAACTGCTCTAGATGTAACTATACAAATGCAAATATTGAACCTACTCTCTAATCTTCAAAACAAACTTGGAATGACTATGCTTTTTATTAGTCACGATCTTTCAGTCATTAAAAAGGTAGCAGATTTTATATATGTTATGAAAGATGGCAAAATTGTTGAGAATGGTTCAAGTGAGAAAATTTTCAAATATCCAGAACATTCCTATACTAAGGAATTAATTTCATCACAAAGCAAAAAGAAAGTTAGAAATGATCTTCATCAAAGTGAAATATTAAAAGTTGAAAATCTTGATGTATGGTATCCAATAAAAAAGGGACTATTAAAAAGAACTATTGATTATGTTAAAGCAATAAACAAGGTTAGTTTTACTTTAAACAAAGGTGAAAGTTTAGGAATTGTTGGTGAGTCTGGCTCAGGAAAAACTTCGCTTATATTAGCAATTTTAAAACTAATAAATTGCAAAGGACAAATTATAATAAACAAACAAAATATTGAGTTACTTAATGATAAAGAAATTTTAAAATTACGAAAAGAGATTCAAATAGTTTTCCAAGATCCATTTTCATCCCTAAGTCCACGTATGAATGTTGAAGAAATAATTTCTGAAGGTTTAAATATTCATTATTCAAAAATTGGTAATGATCAGAAGAAAAAAAGAATAAAAGATGTATTAAAAAAAGTTGGGTTAAATTATTCTAAAAGTATTAACAAATATCCACACGAATTTTCAGGCGGTCAAAGACAAAGGATTGCAATTGCAAGAGCTTTAATATTGGAACCAAAAATATTAATATTGGATGAGCCAACTTCAGCTTTGGATATTACAATACAAAATCAAATCATTGATTTGCTTAATGAAATACAAAGAGATTTGTCTCTTAGTTATATTTTTATAAGTCATGATATGAAAGTTATTAGATCCATTTCAGACAATATTATTGTATTAAAAAATGGAGTAATAGTTGAACAAAATATTTGTGAAGAATTATTTAATCATCCTAAATCTGATTATACCAAGAACTTAATTAGATCAGTATTGTAATGTTTAAATTATGATAAATGAACCTATTGTTAAAAAAAGAGAGGAATTAATAAATCTTTTTGAACAAAAAAAATACTCTGAATTAATAAAAAATATTTTAGAATTAAAAAGAAAATTTCCTAGATCAATTTTTTTGCTAAGCTTATCTGGTAATATTTATAGTAATTTAGGAAACTATGAAAAGAGTATAGAAAGTTTTAAAGAAATAATCAAAATTGATAAAAATAATTCAGATGCATATTATAATTTAGGAATTATATACAAAACAATAAAAGAATTTGATAATTCAATAATTAATTACAATAAATGTATAGAAATAAATCCATATAAGTTTGAGGCTTATAATAACTTAGGTAACATTTATAGAGATAAAAATAAGACAAAACTAGCAATTGATAAATATATACAATGTCTAGAAATAAATCCTAATTATACGATTGCACTTCAAAACTTTGGTGTTTGTTTACAAAACTTTAGATTCTCAAAAAGCTCAAAAGTAATTGATAGAAATATATTAAATCTTTTAAAAAAAAATAATATTTTGAGACCCTTTGATATAATTCAAAACTTAATTGAATATTTATACTTAAATCCAAAAATATTATCAATTACAAATAATTTAGAAATATTAGATAAAAAATATTCATTAGATGAATTAATAAATGAAATTTTAAATTTAAAAATATTAGTATTACTATTAAAAATAACTCCAATTACAGATTTAAAGTTAGAAAAATTAATTAAATATTTAAGAAAAAATATTTTACTAAATATTATATCAATCAAAGATAAAGAAAAGGCTCTTGAACTTATGGGTGCGATAGCATCTCAGTGTTTTATAAATGAATATATATACTCTCATGAAAATGTTGAATTAAATGCTCTGACAAAAATTAAAAAGAAAATATATTCAAATTTTGATCAAAAATTATACAATGATAATAGTTTACTCATTACCTGTTTAGCAGCTTATAAATCTCTAAATTTATATAAATTTCCTATAAAGATATTAGACATAGAGTGCATTTCTGATTTAATTAAAAAACAAATTTCTGACCCAAAAAAAGAACAGCAATTAAAAGAAGAACTTTTATCAACAAAAATTGAAAATTTTATTTCTTCAAAAGTAAAAAAACAATATGAAAACAATCCCTATCCTAGATGGAATAAAACTGCATTAACTAATAACCCAAAAATTCCTAATGATTTTTTTAAAAGTTTAGAATTAAATTTTGAAAACAAAAGTATAAAAAACTGGCAAAATGTTGAAGTTTTAGTAGCTGGATGCGGTACTGGTCAACACGCAATTACTACTGCAACTAAATATGCAAACTCGTTTATTACTGCAATTGATTTAAGTTTAAATAGTTTAAGTTATGCAAAAAGAAAAGCAACTGAGTTGGGTGTACAAAATATTGATTTTATTCAAATGGATATTTTGGATTTGGAAAATTATGGAAAAAAATTTCATGTCATTGAAAGTATTGGTGTTTTACACCATATGGAAAATCCTTATGAAGGATGGATGAAATTATACAATGTTTTAATTAATAATGGATTAATGATGATTGGTTTATATAGCAAAATTGCAAGAAATCATATTCATAGAATAAGAAATGATATTGCAGATCTTGATCTAAAAATTAATAGTGAAAATATCAAGAAATTCAGAGATAAAATTATAGACTCTAGCAAGAAGGATTATAAACTAATTACTCAAAGCACAGATTTTTACTCATTAAGTAGTTTAAGAGATTTAATATTTCATGTTCAAGAACACAACTTTACAATAACTGAAATATATGATTTTTTAAAAAAAACAAATTTGAAATTCTGTGGTTTTGAAAATAGACAATTATTAAATTATTTTAAGAAAACGAATAATAAAGTAAATGATCTTTATGATTTATCAATATGGAATGAATTTGAAATTAAATATCCAAGAATTTTTGCAGGTATGTATCAATTTTGGTGTCAGAAGAGGTAATTGAATTTATAAGTTATTAATTTAGTGATTTAACTATGCTAGTGAATATTGTTTTATTTATTTTTTTCTACATATCATCTGCACTTATGGTGATCGGTTATGGTCAGCTTTCTAAATCTTTAATAATTTCTAATCAAAAAAATTTTAATGAAATTGGATTTATTGGATTATTTGGATTTTTATTTTTATACTTTATTTCTTCAATTATTATTTTTTTTAATAATATAAATAATTATGTTTCTAGTATCATTTTTTTATTAGGCATTACTTTATTTTTTATTTTTTTATTAAAAAAACAATATAATAAAAAATCATTAATCATATTTTCATTTATAATTATAATTTTTTTGCCTTTAGCAATAATTTCAGAACCAAATGAAGATTTTTTCTTTTACTATAAACCTTACATGAATTATTTACAGAATTCGAAAATTATTTTTGGTATTGTAAATGTAAATAGTACATTGGCTTTTTCAACTTATAGTCTTTATGATATTATTATATTTTTTAATATAAGTGAAAAATTTGAAAATAATTTTTCAATTCCTATTTTGATTTTTTACTTTTTTTATTTAACTTTCCTTATCGAATTATTATTTAAAAAATTCAACATTTTTTATTTTGTTGTTTTATTCCTTAGTATTGTGAGTTTTGCTAAATTAAGAGATTTGGGGACAAGTATACCTCCGCAATTATTATTGATAATTATTGCATGTTTAATCTACTACCTTCTATTAAATGGATTTAAAGAAGAGATTATAACAAAAATATTTTTGTTATTAGTTTTTGCAATTTTATTAAGATTTAACAGTATCATAGTAATACCACTAATTTTATTATTATTTATTCGTTATTATAAATTCATACTGCATTATTTAATTAATAATAAAAGAAGTGTTATATTTATGTTTATTGTTTTAGCATTATTTTTTTCTAAAAATATTATAAATAGTGGTTGTTTAGTATACCCTGTTAAAACTTTATGTTTTGATAATCTTTATTGGTCTTCAAACCTCAAAGTAACCGAACAAAAATATAATAAATTAAGCTCAGACTCTAAGGGATGGGCATTTTATGCAAAGGAAAATTTCAAAATCACAGATAAATTTATATGGACAAACTTAGAAAAGGAAAATTTTTATAATTATAATTCTTATCTAAAAACATCTCCTATATTTTGGTCTCAATATTGGATTAAAGATCCTAATTATAAAAAAATTTTAAATTTATTTCTTTTGGGTTTATTTGCACTCATTATACTCAATACTTTTAAAAGGGGTAAAATCAATAAAAATAATATTGATAAAAAAAATATATTTGTTTTTTTTACTTCAATTTTTTTAGTAATTGTTTTTTGGTTTCTAGTATCACCTCAGATGCGTTATGGGGGATACTTTTGCTTCATTATTTTTGTAAGCTTAATTGTAAGTTTATTTGATAAATATATAAATAGAAATAGTCATATAGTAACACTAATTTTTTTAATTGTACTTGCAGTTAGCTATGTGAATATAAAAAATATTCAAAGAGTATATAAAGACTTTGGAGAAAACAAATTTATCAATTTTCCATGGCCAAATAATCATAAATTAAATAAAAATATTGATTACACTACATTTACAAAGGATAGTACCTTGTATAATCAAAGATTAAGAACTAAAAAATTAGTTTTTGATAATGGAGAACAAGCTATTCTAATGTGTGGTGATATAGATTTTCCATGTATACCAGTTGGCAAAGAAGTCTGCTTAGGAGAAAAAACAGTCTATAATTCTTTTATTTTTTATAAAAAGAATACAAGAGAAAATCAATGTTATGAATTTATGAACAAAAATATATTATATTGACAAATTTACTATTTTTTCCAGTTATAAGATGTATTCATTGAATAGTTCCAAACACTACCAACAAAAGCACCAAGTAAAACAGCAAAATATATATTGAGTAAATTGTCGTATAACATTTTTGCAATAATAAAATTAAAAACTGCGCCAAATGAACAAAAGAAGTAGTATTTAATTAAACCCATATAAAATAATTTTCCTCTTTTTTTTAAATCTGAGTATGTAATTTCATTATTTAAGATAAAATTAAAGAATATTGTAAGTATTATACTAAAAAGTAGAGATGGAATAAAATTTAAAAAAAACTGCAATATATAAAATACTCCTAGTTGAAAAATTACTCCAAGTGAGCCAATAAATGAATAAATAAAATATCTAGCAGGTATAATTTTACCTATTAATTTATCAATTATTAAAGCAATAAAATCTATTAATACTTTACTGTTTAATTTACTCTCTCCACTGTATCTTTTTTGAAATTTAAATGGAATTTCAGAATATTTAATTGTATTTTTTGTAGTTAGAATAATATCAAGTAACAACTTAAATCCAATATTAGATAATTTTTTATAATTTTTTTTTAAAAATTGATTACGTACTATAAAGTATCCAGTTAATACATCTGAATAATTAATTTTAAATAATTTCTTTAAAAGGTAATTTACAAACAAGGAGGCTCTGTATCTTTTTTGATGTAAAAATTCATTTCTCTCTAAAAATCTACTAGCAGAAACTATGTCTAAATTTTTATTACGAATTTCATCATACAAATTTTTTATTTTACTTGGCGGATGCTGTAAATCACCATCAATAAAAATAACGTACTCAGCATTTGATGATAAAGCACCTTGAATTAATGCTGATGACAAGCCTCTATTTTCAAATCTTTTAATAAGACAAATATTATTTTCTATATTTTGTAATTTATTTATTGCATTTGCTGTTTGGTTATCTTCACTATCATCTACAAATATTACTTCCCATATTATATTTTGATTATCTAAATTTTTTTTTATTTCGTAAAAAAGTTTATTTATATTTTCTTTCTCATTTAATGTTGGGATAATTATTGAAATATTTTTTTTCATTTTTCTCTTTCTAATCTTTCTAAAATATTTTCATAAATTAGCTATACCATAAATTAAAAATATCATGAGTACTTGTAAGAACTATATGAGACGAAACGTTTTTTTATTGATAAATTATTTAATGAAAATACCCATTTTATGGCGGAGAGAGAGGGATTCGAACCCTCGGTAGTATTGCTACTACACACGCTTTCCAAGCGTGCTGATTAAACCGCTCTCACATCTCTCCAGTTATTATTATAAAACTTATTTATTTCTTTATATTGAATAGAATATATAACTTTAAACATATTAAAATAAATAATTTTTTATGCAAAGTCTGAGTATAATAATACCAGTTTATAATGAGGAAAAAACTCTATTAAACGTATTAAATAAAGTTAAGAAATTACATACTATCTGTGATCTCGAAGTTATTATTGTTAATGATGGATCTTCAGACAAATCCAAGGAAATCATAGATAATAATGAAAATTTATTCAGCAAAGCTATTCACTTAAAAAAAAATTCCGGAAAAGGGAAAGCTGTTATTGAAGGAATTAAAAAATGTAATCTTGATTACATATTAATACAAGATGCAGATCTAGAGTATGATCCAAACGATATCAAAGTTTTTTTGGAGGAAAATAAAAGGTTCAACTACGATCTAATAATGGGAAGTCGATTTATTGGAACACGTAGGTCTGTTTTGCATTTCTGGCATATGTTAGGAAATAAATTTATTACATTTTTATTCAATTTTTTAAATAATACTACCTTCACTGACATTTATTGTTGCTACTGTATGTTTAGAAGAAATTCAATAAATGTAGAAAATTTAAAATGTAATAATTGGGGTCAACAAGCAGAGATTTTGACATACGTAGTTAATAAAAACTCAAAAATATTTGAAATTGGTGTTAACTATCATGGAAGGACATATAATGAAGGTAAGAAAATAAGATATTATGATGTATTTTCAGTCATATACTGGATATTTGCGACTAAAATTAAAAAATATTTTATATGAAGTGTAAAATTTGTAATTCTAATAATATATCTGAGGTAATAAATCTTGGAAAACAACCATTAGCTAATAAATACCCAAAAAATAATTTAGAAATTAATAATGAAAAAAAATTTACACTAAAAATATTATTCTGTGGAAGTTGTAGATCAGGACAAATAAAAAAAATAGTAAATAGAAATATTTTATTTGAAGATTATTATTATCTATCGTCTGTAAATAAAAAATTAAGAGAACATTTTGAGGACCTTGCTTTAAAGATTAAAAAATATAATTTCGTAGTAGATATAGGATCTAATGATGGTATTTTATTAAAACCTCTTAGGAAATTAAAAGTAAAATCAATAGGTATAGATCCGTCCATTAATGTTGGGAAAATAGCTAATGACAGAGGTTTAGAAACTTTTGTAGGTTTTTTTGATATTAATATTATTAAAAAAATATTAAAAAAGTATGAAAAGCCTGATCTAATAGTTGCTTCTAGTGTTGTTACACATTTAGAAAAACCTATTAAGTTTGCAAAAGATATTAAGCGTTTAATAAAAAAAGATGGAACTTTAATAATTGAGATAGAATATCTACAAAATTTTTTGAAAAACTTAGAGTTTGAAAGATTTTATTTTGATAGACCATTTTATTACTCAGCAAATTCCATAAAAAAACTTTTTAAAAATGTTGGTATGACTTTATATGATATAGAGAAAATAAATACTCATGGTGGATCATTACGATGTTTTATTAAAAATTCTAGAAATATAAAAATTACAAATAGATGTAAAATAATATTAAATGATGAGAAAAAACAGTTAAGTCTGAATAAATTTAAAAAATTTAATAATAAAATTTATCAAAGTTCTAAAATTTTTAAAGACAAACTAACCAGCCTTAAGAAGAAAGGTAGCAAAATTATTGGATATGGCTCTCCAGCTAGGGTTTCGACAATTACAAATGTTGCAAAAATAAATTCTAATTTAATTGAGTATATTATCGATGATAGTCCACTGAAACAAAATAGATTTTCTCCTGGGATGCATATTAAAATTCTACCAAGAAAAAATAATATTAGTAATCAAATTGATACAGTAATAGTATTTGCTTATGAATATTTTAATGATATTAAAAAATATTTTGGCAAAAGAAAAATACAATTTTACAAACCTATACCATTTAGAAAGCTATAATGAGTTTTTTTTTAGAAAAAGATATTGATAAAATAATAAAAAATACAAAAAATATTTCTAAATATTTTAGTGGAAAGAATATATTAATTACTGGAGGAAATGGATTTTTAGGTAAATATTTTGTAGAAGTTTTTAAAGAATATAACAAATTTTTAAAAAAACCTGTAAGAGTTATTATTTATGATAAGACATTAAAAAATTCAAAATCATTAAATTCTACAAATTTTAAATTTATAAAAAAAGATGTCTCCAAAAAATTTGATATAAATATGAAAGTGGATATAATAATTCATGCTGCAGGTATAGCTAGTCCATTTTATTATAGAAAAAAACCAATAGAAACTTTAGACGTAGCTATAAATGGAACAAGAAACTTGCTAGAGTTTGCAAAAAAACAAAAAGCTAAATTTATTTTTTTTAGTTCAAGTGAGATATATGGTGACCCAGATAAATACAATGTTCCTACAAAAGAAACGTATAGAGGTAATGTCAGTTCTATGGGACCAAGAGCTTGCTACGATGAAAGCAAAAGATTAGGTGAAACAATTTGTTATATATTCAATAAATATCATAAATTACATACAAATATTATTAGACCTTTTAATATTTATGGCCCAGGTATGGGTCAAAAAGATTATAGAATATTCCCAAATTTTATAAGTAATATCCTAAACAATAAGAAATTAAATATTTATGGATCTGGTAATCAAACAAGAACATATTGTTATATTACAGATGCTATTGAAGGATTTATAAGGGTTATGTGTTTTGGTAAGTCTGGAGATGCTTATAATATAGGGACTAATAAACCTGAAGTTTCAGTAAAAGATATTTATAAAATCTTAAAAAAAATACATGATAAAAATGTAAAAGCTATATTTATCTCTCATCCAAAATCTTATCCAAATGATGAACCACAAAGGAGATGCCCAGATATAAATAAAGCAAAAAAAGATCTAAAATATAAGAGCAAAGTAAAATTAGAGAAAGGATTGAAATATTTCTTAGATTGGGCAAAAGATAATTATAAAATTTATTAATGATTAATATTGCTGTTGTTGGTTGTGGAAATTGGGCATCAAAGATTATTAATGAGATTAATAACAATAATAAATTTAATTTAACATCTATAGTCTGTAGAAAAAAAAAGGAAAATATTCCTAAAACAGTAATTTTTGATTCAATAGATAAAATGATAAATTCAAAAATTAATGATTCTATTTATGTAGCAGCAGAACCCAAGCTAAACTTGGAGATAGTAAAACTTATTAAAAATAAAAAAATCCCTATTATTTTAGAAAAGCCAATTAGTGATTCATATGAGAATATTAATGAATTAAAAAATATTATAGAAAAGTACAATTTGATTGCTTTACCAAATCTTACTAATTATTTTTCTGAAAGCTTTATGGAGTTAAAAAAAATTACCCATGAGAAATATAAAAAAATAAATGAAATAATAATATATGAGGGAAATTTTGGTCCATTCAGAAAAAATATTCATCCTATTTGGGA
Organism: uncultured Alphaproteobacteria bacterium; assembly: GCA_902610845.1. GTDB lineage: Bacteria > Pseudomonadota > Alphaproteobacteria > HIMB59 > CACPNW01. The sequence continues at coordinate 45,104 of CACLXJ010000005.1, forward strand.
CTGGGGATTTCACTCAATATCACTTCTATTTCTTCTTTTTGAAGTAGAGAACCTAACAAATATTGATATGAAAATAATTAAATCAAATAACTTTTACGGTAAAGGAATTGTGTCAAAATTTTCTTTTAAAATAAATAAGAAAATAAAGGTAAAAATTATAACAGGTAATTTATTCAAAAAGAAATTAAGAAAAATGAAAATAAAATTTGATGACAATACTTTTATTTTAAATGATATGGTAAAACATAAACTATACTTTAATAATAAATTTATATTTGCAAATAATATAACACCAGTATCATCTCTTTTACATAATTTTGAAAAAATAATACAATTAAATAGAAACGAACTTTCAAGAGAACTAATTGATATTTCCTGTAAGACAACAAAATTTCTTGAAAAATTCTTCAGATGTTAATTTATAGATATGAATATAAATTTTATTGACCTAATTTTTTTTCCAGTTTTATCTCTATTGATTTTAATATGTATTTTAGGGTATGGTATTTTTTTTAATAAATATACTTATATTAATGAAGATAAACTAGGACTTAAAAATTTAATTTTTATACAAGGATTAATTTTTATTGGGTTAGTTTTCATTTTTATAAATTTTTTTTATCCAATCTCAGATACGTTATCTATTATAACAATATTAATAGGAACATTATTATACGTAATTAATTTTTTAAAAATTAAAAGAATAAAACCTGAATTAAATTTTCTATTTTTTGTTTTAATATTTAGTTTTATTTATTGTTTTTATGCAGGAATAAGTGATGATTTTATTTATCATTTCGAAACAATAAAAAATTTTAAAAATAAAAATTTATATGAAATCTTACACGATAGAAGAATAAGTTATAATTCTCATTGGTTATTTTTAACCTCTATTTTTTCATTAAGTTATTTAAATAGTACATTATTTATTTTAACTTCATTATTTTTTACTATTAGCATTTATGATTTTTTAAAACTATCATTCATAATAACAAAAAATAAAAACTATTATTTATCAATTTTATCTTTTTTCATTTTAATTTTTTTCTTAGGGGTTTTGAATAATTACAAAGATTTGGGTACTGATATACCAGGTGTTATTATTAGTATGTATATGTTAATTATTATTTTTAATTATTTTTATAATAAAGATTTTGAATCAATAAATAATGATTTTTTATTTTTACTTTTACTTGGCTATTTCGCATTCATAATAAAAATTACTAATGTCCTAATCTTTTTATTCTTAGTATTCTTATTTTTTAAACTTAGTCAGAAAAGTAAAAAATACTGGATGATTTTAATTATTTCCTTTTATCCATTGCCATGGATTTTTCAAAATTACATAATTAGCGGATGTTTAATTTGGCCAATTAACATGGTGTGTTTTACAAATAAGGAATCAGCAATTTATGAAACGTATCTTATAGAATCTTTTGCTAAAGGAGATATTACAACGACAATGAAGGTAAATAATTTTGATTGGATCAAAGTATGGTTTTTTAATCATTTCAATAAATTACTTGAAACATACTTTATATATTTTCTTATACTTATAACACCTATTATTTATTTTTTATTTAAAAAAAACAACAGGATGGAAATATCATTTAATTTTTTTAAAAAAAAATATTTAGATCTTAATTACAAATATTTTTTATTAATATTACTTATTTGTAATACTATTTGGTTTATTTACGCTCCAGCATATAGATTTGGAATTTTTTATAATTTGTCATTATTAATAACATTGGTACTTCCAATATGGATATTAATGTTAAGAAAAAATTATAATTTTATAATTAAATATTCAAAAGTTATATTATCACTAATAATTTTTTATTTTGTATATGAAAACATCAATAGAATTGGTTGGTACAACGAAAGGTATAATGTTTGGCCTCCAATGGAAAATGGTAAAATTTTAGAAAGAATTAAAAATTAATTATTGTTCATTTTTAAAGCATTTAAAAAAGTATTTTGGGGGATATCAACTTTTCCAAACTGTCTCATTCTTTTTTTACCTTTTTTTTGTTTATCTAAAAGTTTATTTTTCCTAGTGACATCTCCACCATATAATTTTTGTGTAACATCTTTTCTGAATGAGGCTACTGTTTCTCTAGCAATTACTTTTCCACCTATTGCTGCTTGAATGGCTACTTTAAATTGTTGTCTTGGTATAAGATCTTTTAGTCTTTCACATAAAGCTCTACCTCTTTGTTCAGATCTTTCTTTATGAACTATTAATGAAAGTGCATCAACAGGATCGCCATTTATAAGTATTCCAACTTTCACTAAATTATTTACCTCATATCCAGTAATTTCATAATCAAAGCTTGCATAGCCTTTTGTAATTGATTTTAATCTATCATAAAAATCAAAAACAACTTCATTAAGTGGAAGTTTATACTCAACTAATGGTCTATTTCCTGCATAACTCATATTTAGCTGAATACCTCTTTTTGAAGTACATAATTCTAATACTGAGCCCAAAAATTCTTCAGGCACAATAATTGTTGCCTTTATCCAAGGCTCTGAAATATTTTCAACTTTTACTGGATCTGGCATATCAGTAGGATTATGCAGATTTATAGTAGATCTATCTTTCATTAATATTTTATAAACAACTGATGGGGCAGTAGTTACAAGTTCTAAATTAAATTCTCTTTCAAACCGGTCTCTGATAATTTCTAAATGTAGTAAACCTAAGAAACCACAACGAAAACCATAACCTAAAGCTGGACTTACTTCTGGTTCATAAGAAAAGCTTGAATCATTTAATGCAAGTTTAGACATACTATCTCTCATATGTTCATAGTCATCTGAGTCGACAGGAAACATTCCACAAAAAACGACTGGTTGAGATGGTTTGAAACCTGGAAGAACGTCTTCAGTTGGAAGTTTATCATCTGTTATTGTGTCACCAACTTTACAATCGGAAACACTTTTAATACCAGAATTTATAAAACCTATTTCTCCTGGTCCAAGTGTACCAACTTCAGTTGCTTTAGGAGAAAAAATCCCCACTCTATCAATTGTATAAGTTGCACCTGTTGCCATAAATCTAATTTTTTGACCTTTTTTTAGCTCTCCATTTATCACCCTTACAAGTACCACGACACCAAGATAACTGTCATACCAACTATCAACTAACATACATTTTAATTCTTTACTTATTTCACCTGATGGAGATGGAAGAAGAGTTATAATTTTATTTAATAAATCTTCTATACCTGCACCTGTTTTTGCTGAAACAAGAGAAGTATTGTCTGTTTCAATACCAAGAACATCTTCAATTTGTGATTTTATTTTATCTGGCTCAGATGAGGGAAGATCAATTTTATTAAGCACGGGCAAAATTTCATGATCATTATTAATAGCCTGGTACGCATTAGCTAATGTTTGTGCCTCAACACCCTGTGTAGAATCAACTATTAATAAAGATCCTTCACATGCTGCTAATGATCTAGATACCTCATAAGAAAAATCAACATGTCCTGGGGTATCCATAATATTAAGTATGTAAGTCTTGCCATCATTTGATTTGTAAGAAAGTCTCACTGTTTGAGCCTTAATTGTAATACCTCTTTCTCTTTCTAATTCCATTGAGTCTAAAACTTGCTCTTTCATCTCTCTATCCGTTAAACCTCCACAAAACTGTATTAGTCTATCGGCTAACGTTGATTTTCCATGATCTATATGAGCAACAATTGAAAAATTACGAATAGAACTAAGTTCAGTCATTAGTTTCTTATAGATGCATCAAGCGATTTAGATATTTCGTCAATTATTTTATTTGATAATTCCTCAATTTCTTGATCGTTAAATGTTTTATCTTGAGGTTGTAATAAAACCCTAAAAGCAATACTTTTTTTATTTTCTGGAAGTTTATCACCCTCATAAACATCAAATATCGTTGCGTTTTGAATTATATTTTTATCTATTTTTTTTACTCTTTTAATTATCTCAACAGCTCTAACTTTTTTTGGGAAAAGAAAGGCAAAGTCTCTTTCAACCATTTGATAGGGATTGTTGGTAAAACCTCCTTTTGAAGAAGATTTATTCTCTTGAAATTGTGAAATATTTTCCAAATATATTTCAAAACCGTATACCTTGAAATTAACATCCATTGTTTTTAATAGAACTGGATGTAATTCTCCAAAATTAGCTATTTTGTTTTTACCAAGCCTCAAAGAAGATGATTTGCCAGGATGATAAATTTTACCCTCTAATTTTTCATATAGCAAATTATCTATAGGTACATTTAAATCAGCTAAAATAGAAAATAAATCAGCTTTTATGCTAAAGACATCAATATTTTTTTTATTTGATAACCAATTTTTTTCATCAGATGAGCCATAAGCTATAGCAGTGGCAACATTTTCTTGTTGGTCAGGTAGTGATTTAGAAAAATTTGGACCTACTTCAAATAATTTTGCTCTTAGATACATTCTAGATTTATTTTGATTGATTGCTTCTAATAAATTTGGAAGCGTAGAAGGTCTCATCGTATTTAAATCGGTACTTATAGGATTTTTTAAACTAATTATTTCATCTGATATAATTTTTGCATTATTTTCATCCATAAACGACCAAGTTACAACTTCTGAGTATCCATTCAGAGCCATAGTTTTTTTACTTTTATAAAAAGTTTTTGTTTTGGTATTTAAAATCTGCTTTTTTTCTTCGTGATTAGTTACTTTTTTAAGAGGAATTTTATTATAACCATAAATTCGAATTATTTCCTCAACGATATCTGCTTCACCAACAATATCTGGTCTAAAAGTAGGATTTTGAATTTCAAATTTGGATTTTTTTTCATTAACAGAGAAACCAAGTGAAACTAAGATTTTTTCTTGTTCCTTATTATTGATTTCTATTCCACCAAAAGTCTTCACTTTATTTGTATCAAACATGAATGGTTTACTTTTTTCTATATTAATTTCTGAAGAAACGAACTCACTTACTTCACCTCCACATAATTCTAAAATCATTTGAGTTGCTGCATCGACACCCCAATAAATCGAATCAGTATCTATCCCTCTTTCAAAACGATAACGTGCATCACTTTGTAGATTTAATTTTCTTCCAGTTTTAGTGACAGAAACCGGATCAAATAACGCAACTTCTAGAAAGACATTTTTAGTCTCCAAACTACAACCACTATTAAGACCTCCCATAACACCACCAATTCCATGAAGTTTATTTTCATCATCAGAAATTACAATCATATCATTGTCACATTTATAATTAACTTCATTTAGTGCTAAACACTCCTCATTTTTATTGGCTAATCGCATTGTTAAATTGCCTGATACTTTGTCAGCATCATAAACATGTAGTGGTCTTCCTAAGTCAAAAGTAATATAATTTGTAATGTCAACAAGAGCTGAAATGGGTCTTAATCCAATTGCAGTTAATCTATCTTGAAGCCATTTAGGACTTTCTATATTTATAACATTTTTGAAATATCGACCTGCTACTCCAGGACAGAGATTTTTATTTTGAAATTCTTTTTTCCACGTAATTGGACTTTTAAATGATTCTTTTACTTTTTTATAATTTAAGTCTTTTAATTTACCAATACCAGCTGCTGCTAAATCCCTTGCGATACCTCTAACTGATAAACAGTCAGATCTATTCGGTGTTAAATTAATTTCTATAACAGGTTCATCTATTGCAAAAATTTTACTAAATAAATCACCAATTTTATAATTATCTTTTATTTCAATAATACCATCGTGTTCATCAGAAATACCCATTTCTCTCTCTGATACAAGCATTCCACAAGACTCAACTCCTCTTATTTTAGTTTTTTTTAAATGCAAGTCTGTTCCAGGAATGTAACTATTTTCTGGAGCAAAAATTCCAAGCATTCCTTCTCTTGCATTTGGGGCACCGCACACAACTTGATAATTTCCATTTATTGTTTCTACCTGACATACTTTAAGTTTATCTGCATCTGGATGTTTTTCTGCTTTTAAAACTTTAGCTACTGTAAAATTCTTTAATATTTCTGATTTATCTTCTACACTTTCAATCTCTAAACCAATATTAGTTAAAGTATCTGTTATGGTATTTAGATTTTCAGAGGTATCTAAATGATCTCTTAGCCAGTCTAAAGTAAATTTCATTTATAGCCCTGATCGTGTTTGATTATCTAAAATACTAAAACCATAATGGTCCAACCATCTATAATTAGGATCAAAAAAACTTCTTAAATCTGAAATACCATATTTAAGCATCGACAAACGCTCAATTCCCATACCAAAAGCAAAACCCTGATACTGTGTTGAATCAATATTACAATTATCTAAAACTACAGGATTGACCATTCCACAACCCAGTATTTCTAACCAGTTATCTCCTTCACCAATTTTTATTTTATTATTTACTTTGGTATAAGCTACATCCATTTCTGCACTAGGCTCGGTAAAAGGAAAATAACTAGGGCGAAAACGGTATTGTAAGTTTTTTACTTCGAAAAATTCTTCTAAGAATGAAACGAGTGTTGATTTTAAATCAACCATAGTAGAACTTGTATCAACGACTAAACCTTCTACCTGATGAAACATAGGAGCATGTGTAGCATCTGAGTCACTTCTATAAGTTCTGCCAGGCACAATAATTTTAATAGGTGGTTTAGTGTTGAGCATAGTTCTTACTTGAACAGGGCTAGTATGGGTTCGAAGAACATTTTTATCTCCGTTATCCTGAATATAAAAAGTATCCTGCATTTCTCTTGCTGGGTGATGTTCTGGTATATTTAAAGCTGTAAAATTATTAAAATCTGTTTCTATATCTGGACCTGTTTCCACTGCATAATTTAAATTTCCAAAAATTTCTATAATATTAAATATTGTTTGACTAATTGGGTGTATTTTTCCTTTTTCAGAAATATTAGGTGGTAGAGTAACATCAATTGATTCTAAATTAATTCTGTTTGAAATTTCAATATTTTCAAGTTCTGTTCTTTGGTTTTTAATACCTTCTTCAATTTCTTTTTTAATAATATTTAATTCCTGTCCTTTTGATTTTTTTTCTTCGATCGACAAAGAACCTAATCCTTTTAAAGCTTCAGGTATTAATCCTTTTTTACCTAAATAATATAATCGAAGTTTTTCTAAATCTTCGAAGGATTTTGAGGTTTTAATTTTTTTTAGAACATCAATTTTATTTTCAACAAATGCCATCAATATCTATTATATTTTATTAATTAAAATTATCTAGCAGATTGAGCTTTATCAACTAAAGCTTTAAAAGCCTCTGGCTGGTGAACTGCAAGATCCGCCAATATCTTTCTATCTATTTCAATAGATGATTTTTTAAGACCAGATATAAATTGCGAATATGTTAAACCATGAAGTCGAACACCGGCATTTATTCTTTGAATCCATAAACCCCTAAAATCACTTTTTCTTTTTTTACGATCTCTATAAGCATATTGCATGCCTCTTTCAACAGCTTGCACAGCAACTCGAAAAACATTTTTTCTTCTACCGTAATAACCTTTTGCTCTTTTAATTACTTTTTTGTGTCTAGCTCTTGCTGTAACACCTCGTGATACTCTTGCCATTGATTTCCCCTTACTTGTTGTATGGTAACATATGATCAATTAAAGCGGAGTCACCTGGTGACATAATTGCAGATCTTTTAGTGTTACGAATAAATTTATTGGAACGTTTACTCATTCCATGTCTCTTTCCAGCAGGTTTAAATTTAATTTTACCAGTACCTGTTCTAGAAAATCTTTTCTTTAAACTACTCTTAGTTTTAAGCTTGGGCATTGCTATCTCCTATATTTTAAGTTTACCCGTTAGGCTGCCCCGCAGGCCATAACAAGATTTAATGGTTTATACTGATAATTGAGTATTTTGCAATATGTAGAATTACTTAGCAACTTGAGGAACAAGTATCATCATTATTTGTCTTCCCTCAAATTTAGGAGCTACTTCAACTTTTGCATATTCTTCAACTTCTGAAGTTAGTTTTTTTAGAAGATCAAAGCCTAAATTTTGATGCTCCATTTCACGTCCTCTGAAACGCATAGAGACTTTTACTTTATTACCGCCACCTATAAACTTTGAGAGTGCTTTAATTTTAACATTATAATCGTGTGTATCAATGCCAGGTCTCATTTTAATCTCTTTAACTTCAATTGTTTTTTGTTTCTTTTTTGCTTCTTTCTTACTTTTTTGCTCTCTATATTTTAATTTACCATAATCTATAATTTTACAGACTGGTGGATTAGCTTCAGGAGACACTTCAACTAAATCAAAACCTTCATCTTCTGCTTGAATTAAAGCTTCACGAATGCTCAAGATCCCCATTTGTTTACCACTGCTTGATATTAGTCTTACTTCACTTGCAGTAATCTGCTCGTTTATTCTTGGACCAATATCTTTCTTTGTTTTGAAATTTACAGCCAAAATTATATAGGGATTGAGTTAAAGCTATTATTTAATAGCATATTAGGAAATTAAGTCTTTTGTCATATTTTGTTAGGATATAATCTCAAATGAATTTAAATTCAAGGGCTGATTTTAAAAAATATAAACTGTTTTTTAAGTTATTAAATACACTTTATGAAAATTTGTTTAGTTAGAAACGATAAAATGGGAGATATGATCCTTACTCTTCCAGTTATTCAAGGACTGAAAGAAGCTAATCAGGATTATAAAATTGATATTGTATGTTCTAGAAAAAATCAAAAAATATGTAAAAACTATAAACCTATTAACAAAATTTTTTTACTTCAAAATAAATTTCATCAAGTCTTAAAAATAATTTCAAAATTAAGAAATGAAGATTATGATTATATTTTCACATTTAGTCCTGGTATCATCAGTATATTAATATCAATTTTTTCTAAAAGTAAAATAAAGTCATTGTTAATTTTTAAATCTAGATACAAAAATAATTACATGAGTAAATTTTTAGATAGAATTTTGGGTAAAATCTTTTTTACTCACTGCTTAATAATCGATCGCAAATTAAGATATTCAAAAAAAATCCCAATTCATCAAACAGAGATTATGATGGAGTTGGTTTCTAAAAATGGATTAAATTATAATAATACTGCTGATATTAAGAATGAATTTGGATTTAATAAAATAGAATTAAATTCTAAAAAATTATGCTTAGTTCATTTATCTTCAAAATGGATCAATAAATATTTTTCAGAAGAAAACTTTATCAATCTATTAAACAATCTTAAAAATTTGAAAATTAATATTGTAATGACAACCGATGGAACATCAAAAAATGTATTCTATGAAATATTTAAAAAATATAAGATTATTACTAATGAAGAGTTTGAAAATCTTAAAAGTATAAATAATGTTTTAATTTTAGATCAATTAAATTTTGATAATTGGACATCAATAATAAACTCTTCAACATATGTAATTACACCTGAATGTGGATGCACACATATTGCATCACTTTCTGAAACGAAACTTTGTGTTATTTATGATTCAGATAATGTTCCAGGTATGATTGCAGAAGAATATGCACCGTGGAAGAAAAAATATACTAAACTATTCTCTAACAACCAAAATTTAGAAAAAGAATTAATTTCATTTATTAGTTAATTTACTATCATGTAAAAAATCTAAAACTTGTTTTACTGAAATTGAGTCCATTTTATCGGTCAGAATCGTATAAGCATTTTTATATTCAGATAAGTTTGATTTTGAGATAACATTATCTTTAGCTAAAAAAAGAATAGGTGAATTACTTAAAGCTGCTATATGACCTGGGCCAGTATCATTACTAATTATAAAATTACTTTTTTTAGCAATGGAATAGATGATTTCAGGAGGTGATTTATCGCTTAAATCAATAACCTTGTGACATGCATTATTGATAGTATCTAATGTTTTCTTATCTGATTTTTGCCCAATAACACAAATATTATATCCTTTTTTTTCTAAAGTACTTGCAAGTATTGCAAATTTATCTGGTGACCATTGCTTGTCCTTTCCTGATTTAGAAACACCAGGTATTATTAAGATTATTTTGTCTTCATTAATCGCGGATATATCTTTAGATAGCCAATCTACATTTTGATTAATTTCACTTACTCCAAGTAACTTTAGTTGATTGTATAAACCTTGTTGTGGAGACTCAGTTCCTTGTGGAGGAATTTCATATTGAATATCACAATTAGAACGAGATCCATTAACTTTTACTTCTGAAATAAATTTTAAGAATGACCAATAATTATTTGTTCTTTTAGAATTCTGTAAATCTATGATTAGATCATATTTATTTTGATTAATTTTTAATATAACCTTAAGTGAATCAATTATTCCTTTTCTATTATCTTTAAAAATCGAATTAAAATAATTTGAATTGCTTAAAAAATTTACGTATTTTTCTTCAGTGAGCAAGTCAATAGTGGCATTATTAAAAAATTGCTTAATTGATGCCATAGCAAGTATAGAAAATGCAATATCACCAAGCGATCCATGCTTTACAACTAGTATTTTGTTAAATTGACTGCTGTTCATATAAGTCTACGTAACTTTGTACCATTTGGTTTTTTGAAAATGTTTTTGATATGTAGTCTTGACTATTTAAAGAAATATTAGAAAATTTTTCTTTATCTATTTTTATAATATTTTGAAGTTTTATATCTACTTCATTATATTTATGAGGATCTACTTTATAAATATCATCTAATTTATCAAGCTGATCTTTGACACCACCATAGTTAAAAGTAAGTATCTTCTTTTTCATTATTAATGCTTCGCTTATAGTTCTTCCAAACCCTTCAGCTTGTAAAGGAAAAGAGGTAATAATTGATGATAGGTAATATAAAGTTTTCAAATCATCTCTTAGTAGATTGCCTATAATCTTACATTTATGACCAAGCTTAAAACTTTGAATTTTATTTTGTAGTTTCTCTGTATAAGATTGATTTTTTGTATCACCGGCAAAATAAAGTAAAAAATTATCATTTTGCATCTTATTAAATATATCTAAAAACTCAATTTGACCTTTCCAGTTTGTTAGCCTTGCAGGATATAGAATAATATTTTTTGAGGTATCAATTTGATACTTATTTATTATATTTTCTATTTGAGAATCTAAAATTGGTTTTTCAAAATATTTAACATCAACTCCTCTATTAATCACTTTAATTTTATTTGAATCCAAATTGTATTTTTTACTAATTTCATTTTTTACATAATTTGAAATCGCAACAATCTGATCAACTTTGGATAATTGCTTATTATAGATTTTTTTAAAATAAGAATTACCACTATACACATTATGAAATGTAGATATTGTTTTGAAGTTTCTATTTTTTATAAAACTTAAAATCCAAGCTGGTGCTCTTGATCGTACATGAACCACATTAATATTTTGATTAAAAATTAATTTTTTTAATTGATTAGCAATTAATGGATAAATAAAAAAATTTTTTGAGTTAACTGGTAATTGAAAATGATCAGTATAATTTTTATCAATTTCCTTAATTAAACGCCCTCCATTTGAAATAATATTATTTTTTAAATTTAATTCAGATAAATAATTTGCGACTTCAATAGTGCCTCTTTCGACACCACCAGAATCTAAAGAGGGAAGAATTTGAGCGACATTAAATGATGACATTTTATTAAAATATAAGTATTTGTATCAAAGATGCCTTACTTTATTAATAAGAAAAAAGAAAGAATTCGCTATAAATCTATAAAGGGTAAGGGGCCTGGTATCATCTTTATCCATGGCCTTAAATCAGATATGAGTGGTCAAAAAGCTTTGTCTTTAGAAAGATTTGCCCGAAAAAATAAATTGCGGTTTATCCGTTTTGAATGCCGTGGTCATGGTAAATCTGATGGAAAATTCGAAGATTTTACAATTTCAGATTGGAAGAAAGACTTAATTAATATCATTGATTATATTGCAAAAGGACAGCAAATTCTGGTTGGTAGCAGTATGGGTGGATGGTTAATGTTTTTAGCTGCCAAAGCAAGACCAAAAAGAATTGCCGGATTAATTGGCCTAGCGGCAGCACCTGATTATATCGATGGGTTTTATAAAAAACTCCCTTTAAAGAAAAAACAAGAAATGAATAAAAAAGGAATTATTAAATATTCCTCCTATGGGTTTAGTTATCTTATAAAAAAGAAATACATTGTTGAAGGTAGAAAAAATAAAATTTTAAATAAAGAATTCAAATGGAATAAGCCCTTAATTTTAATACAAGGACTAAAAGATAATGTTGTCACTCCAGATGTTCCAGAAAAAATAGTAAAAAAAATTAAAGGTAATCAAATCCAAATAAAATTATTAAAAAATAGTGATCATAGATTATCCGATCCATTTGATTTAAAAATAATGAATGATTCTATTAAATCAATAGTAAAAAACTAAGCAGATTTTTCTTCTTGAATTAATACAGGTTGATCAAATTTATTGATCATTTCTTTTGGAACAATCTGCCAGAAGAGTAATTTCTCATTTTCCCAATTTTCGAGTAAATTTTTTGCAAACATTGAATTTGTTTCCTTGATATGTTCTTCAATTTTTTGATGTAAAACTTTTTCCCAATAATTTGTCATTTGTTGTTGATAGAAAATATCCTCAAGATTAATTCGAAGTGGTAGAGTTCCTTCTTTATCGTACACAAATGCCATACCTCCAGTCATTCCAGCTCCAAAATTATTTCCTACTTCGCCAAGAATAACTGCACTTCCTCCAGTCATATATTCACATCCATTATCACCACATCCTTCAATAACAGCATGTGCGCCAGAGTTTCTAACAGCAAATCTATCACCAGCAGTTCCAGCTGCAAAAAATTTACCACGCGTTGCTCCATATAGGACAGTATTCCCAATGATAACATTTTCGTTTGTTTTTAGTTGTGAAGATGAGCTTGGTTGAATAACAATTTTACCCCCTGATAAACCTTTTGCAACATAATCGTTAGCGTCACCAAAAACTTTAAGAGTAGTTCCTTGCACACTCCATGCTCCAAAAGATTGCCCAGCAGAACCATGGAAATTAACTGTAAAGAAATCCTCTGGAAGAGAACTCATTCCTTTTGTAGTAGTAATTTCTGATGCAAGTCTTGTGCCAATAGCTCTATCAGTATTTTTGATATTGTAGTTTAGTTCAATTTTTTGATCTGTTTCAAAGAAAGACTTAGCATCCTCTATGATTTTAAGATCAAGACTATCGCTAACTTTATTAATTGTATTTTTCTTTATATCAAATTCTCCGACTGATGAATCAATGGTTTGAATAATTGGGTTTAAATCTAAATCATCAAGATCAGAACTTCCTCTACTGACTTGATATAAAAGATCAGATCTTCCAACTACTTCATCAAGAGAAGAAAAGCCTAGTGATCCTAAAATTTCTCTTACTTCATCGGCGATAAAACTAAAAAGATTAATTACTTTTTCAGGTGTTCCTGTGAATTTTTCTCTAAGTTTTTCATCCTGAGAGCAAACTCCAACGGGGCAAGTATTTGAATGACATTGTCTAACCATGATACAGCCCATAGCAACTAAACTTGCTGTCCCAATTCCATATTCTTCTGCCCCAAGCATAGCCGCAATAACAATATCTTTTCCTGTTTTCAAACCTCCGTCAGTTCTAAGAACAACTTTATCCCTTAAGTTATTTAGAGATAGAACTTGATGTACTTCACTTAATCCAAGTTCCCAAGGAAGTCCTGCATACTTAATACTTGTTTGTGGGCTTGCTCCAGTTCCACCATTGTGACCTGATATGAGTATCGTATCAGCTTTTGCTTTTGCAACACCAGCTGCGACTGTCCCAATCCCTGACTGAGCAACTAACTTAACGCATACTTTAGCTCTTGGATTAATCTGTTTCAAATCGTAAATAAGCTGAGCTAAATCTTCGATAGAATAAATATCATGATGAGGAGGAGGACTAATAAGCGTCACACCTTCAGTTGAATGTCTTAGTTTAGCAATTAATTCTGTAACTTTTCCTCCTGGCAATTGTCCACCCTCGCCAGGTTTCGCACCTTGTGCAACTTTAATTTCAATTTCTTCGCAATTATTTAAATATTCCGCGGTTACCCCAAATCGTCCACTTGCAATTTGTTTAATTTTGGATGATGCATTATCTCCATTTAGCTTAGGTTTAAATCTAATTGGATCTTCACCACCTTCACCAGAATCTGATTTAGCGCCTATCCTATTCATTGCTACAGAAAGAGTTTCGTGCGCTTCTGGACTAAGGGCTCCAAGTGATATTCCTGGTGCAACTAGCCTTTTTCTAATTTCTTGAGAAGGTTCTACTGTGTTAGAGTTACTATTATCGTTATTCTTTTTGAATTCTAAAAGATCACGAATATTTATAGGATCCATTTCATCTATCATTGTAGAATATTTTTTAAATAAAGAATAATTATTAGAAGTTACTGCAGTTTGAAGCATGTGAATTGATCTTGCTTCAAAAGCATGTTTTTCGCCACCAAATCTGTAGCGATAGTTTCCTCCAATTGGTAGAGTAATAACACTTTCTTCATAAGCCTTGTCATGAGCTAATCTAGATCTTCTTTCAATACCACTGATTCCGATACCAGATATTTTAGAACTCATAGAAGGGAAATATTTGCTCATTAAATTTCTACTAAGACCAATTGCTTCAAAGTTACAACCACCTCGATATGAATTAATGACTGATATTCCCATTTTACTCATAGTCTTAAGCAAACCATTATTTATGGAATTAATGAATCTCTCTACACATTCTTCATAAGAAAGATTTTTGAATAATCCCTTTTTATGTCTTTCCGCTATAGCTTGTTGTGCCATATACGCATTCACACTTGTTGCCCCTACTCCAATAAGCACTGCAAAATATTGCACGTCTAAACATTCTGCAGATTGAATGTTTAAGGAAATAAAAGTACGAAGATTTTGTTTAATTAAATGATGATGAACAGAACTTGTAACTAATATCATAGGAAGAGCTATTCTTGTTTTAGACATTTCTTTATCACTTAAAATTATATGTACATACCCTTCTCTAACTGCATGTTCAGCTTCTTGATTAATTCTTGAAATTTCTGTCTCAAAATTATTTTCAGGATTCGTTTTATCCATTGTAGTGTCAATGATTTTAACCGTATCTTTCATATATCTACGCATAGATTTGAATTGCTCTATTGAAAGAACAGGGGAGTTCAATTGTAGATGATCACATTGATCTTCATCTTCATCAAGAATGTTACTTAAATTTCCTATTCTAGTTCGAAGACTCATAACAACTCTTTCTCTTAATGAATCGATCGGTGGGTTTGTAACTTGACTAAAATTTTGTCTAAAAAAGTGATGTAGTCCTCTATATTTATTTGAAAGTACAGCTAAAGGAGTATCGTCTCCCATTGATCCCGTTGCTTCTTTTTTTTCAGCAATCATAGGATGAAGTATTAATTCGATGTCTTCTACCGACCAAGCAAAGCATGCCATTCTTTTTCGTAAATCACCAGAATCTAAATCTCTAAATTCCTCATCTGCAGATTGCACAAGTTTATCAATATAGGTTATTTTTTTAGCCCAGTCGCCAAATGGCTTTGTATCAGCTAAGTATTTTTTTATCTCATGATCTTTAAAGAATTTTTTTTCTTTAAAGTTAACTGCTATTAATTGACCTGGTCCTACTCTCCCTCTTTCTACTACTTCATTTTCTCTAATATCAACCATTCCAGTTTCAGATCCAGCGATAAGAAGATTTTTTGTTAATGTATATCTAATAGGTCTAAGGCCGTTTCTATCCATTCCAGCAATTGCCCAATCACCGTAAGCACCACATATTGCTGCTGGACCATCCCATGGCTCCATAACTGCTCCACCATAAGCATATAAATCTTTTATTTTTTTTGGAAAATCTCTTCTATGGGACCAAGCTTCTGGAATTGTTATTATTTTAGCCATAGGTAAAGAGCGATTAGCTTTGACTAATAACTCTATAGTTGAATCCAATGCAGCAGAGTCAGACGCTTTAGCATCAATTATAGGTTTTAAATCATTTACATTATTACCAAAATTTTTATGTTCCATTCTTGGCTCATGTGCAGCCATCCAATTTTTATTACCTTTAAGTGTATTTATTTCACCATTGTGAGCTATCACTCTAAAAGGCTGTGCCAAAGACCATGTTGGAAATGTATTGGTGGAATACCTTTGATGATAAACAGCATATCGTGAAACAAAATTTTCATTTTGTATATCTGGGTAAAAATTAGAAAGTTGTTCTGCCAGAAACATACCCTTGTAAACAATAGACTGACAAGAGAGTGAGCAAATATAAAAGTCAGATATGTTTTGTTTTCTAATCTCTTTTTCTATTCTTTTTCTAATTATATAAAGTTTATTATCAAATTGCTTTTCATCTTCTAGTTCTTCATTACAAATTAGTATTTGTTCTATTTCAGGTCTTGTTGCTTTGGCCTTATCACCTATTATGGATGAATTAATTGGAACATGTCTCCAACCATATATTTTCAAACCTTCTTTAATTATTTCAGATTCAACAATTGTACGTGCATTTTCTTGAGCAGCAAAATCTGTACGTGGTAAAAAAATCATACCGACCCCAAAAGGGAAATCATTAGGAGCGTGGCCAGTTCTTTCTATTTGTTGAGTAAAAAAATTCTTTGGTATGGATAACTGTATTCCAGCACCATCACCTGTTTTACCATCTGCATCAACTGCACCCCGGTGATATAAAACTCTTAAAGCTTGAACCCCTAACTCTACTATTTCTCTTGTCTCAGAGCCATTTAAAGATGCGATTAATCCAACACCACATGATGAGTGTTCATCTTGTTCATTATAAATGTGATTTTCTTCTAGGAATTTTTTATCCTTTTTATACTTTTCAATAAAGTAATTATGCATTTACTACTTTCTTATTAATATTATTTTGATCGGCAAAATTATTTTCTAAATATTCATTAATATTTTTTGCTGCATCACGACCATCTTTGATTCCCCAAACAACTAGACTTGCGCCACGAACAATGTCTCCAGCAGCAAATACTCCATCAACTGATGTCATCATATTTTTATAATTAATTTTTAGTGTACCCCATCTAGTAACTGTCAGGTCACTATTATCAAAAAGCTTAGGTAAATTTTCAGGTTCAAAACCTAGAGCTTCTATAACTAAATCAACATCCAGATCTTTTTCTGTACCTTCTTTTGGCTCTGGCTTCCTTCTACCTGACTCATCTGGTTCACCAAGTTGCATTAAAACTGTTCTGACATTTTTTAATGACCCGTTTCCAGAATATTCAGTTGGTAAAGTTAACCATTGAAAATCAACACCCTCTTCTATTGCATTTTGGACTTCTCTTTGTGAGCCAGGCATGTTTGTTTTATCACGTCTATAAAGACACTTAACAGATTTTGCTCCTTGTCTTACGGCCGTTCTAACACAATCCATAGCGGTATCACCACCGCCAATAACAACTACATTTTTCACATTTGCGTTTAATCTACCATTTGTGAAATCTTTAACCGTATCTTTTAAACCAGTCTTGTTACTTGCTATTAGAAAATCTAAAGCTGGCACAACATTATTAAAATTAGAATTATTAAGATTAATTTCTCTAAATTTGTAAACCCCAGTCGCTATAAGAACTGCATCATGCTTATTTTTAATATCATCAAAAGTAATGTCTTTGCCAATATCACAGTTTAACTTAAACTTAATTCCACTTTCTTTAAGTCGATTAGTTCTTCTTATAACAATATCTTTTTCTAGTTTGAAATTTGGAATGCCATAAATTAAAAGACCACCTGGTCTGTCGTAACGATCATATATTGTAACTTGAAACCCTTTTTTGCGAATTTCTTCTGCTGCTGCTAGACCAGCTGGACCAGAACCAATAATTCCTACACTCTGATTTCTTTCTTCAAGTGGTTCTATATTTTTAACCCAACCCTCTTCCCAGGCTTTATCAGTAATATATTTTTCTATCGATCCTATAGTAACAGTACCGTGGCCAGATTGTTCAATTACACAGTTGCCCTCACACAAACGATCTTGTGGACATATACGACCACAAATTTCAGGCATGTTATTTGTAGAATTAGAGATTTCAAATGCTTCTTGCATTCTATCTTCAGCTGTAAGTTTTAACCAGTCGGGAATATTATTGTGAAGTGGGCAATGAACTTGGCAAAAAGGTACTCCACATTGAGAACATCTTGAAGCCTGTTCTTCAGCTTTTTGCGAAGCATATTTAGAGTAGATTTCATCAAACGACTTTACTCTTTCTTTAGCGGAAATTTTACTTGGATTTTCCTTGTCTATTTTTGTAAATTTTAACATTTAGTTACCATTTGTGTACTATTTTATCTAGGTTGAAGCAAATACACATTCAAGATTAAAAAAGAAACAAAAATTTTGCAAAAGTAGTACCGTTTATGTACTAAAAGTAAAAATATCCCTAATTTACGACAATATTCTTAAGTACTTGTAATGTGTCCTGTGGATTAATATCAAGATTTTCTAACGATTTATCTACATTTACAGCAAGATTATCTTTTTCAAATAACATTAATTGTTCTGATGTAAGTGGTGAAATTGGAGTTTTTTCGGCAATATTTATCATAGGTTTCATTACTCCCATAGGCACAGGAACCAAAACTCTGGTTTTATTTAAAAAATTGGAAATATGATTGAAAAATTCTTTATAAGAATAAATTCTAGGACCAACTAACTCATAAATACTCTTTCCTGTAATACTAGTATTAATTATTTGATTAATAGCTAGAGATACATCGTCAATAAATACGGGTTGGAATTTTGTTGAACCATCTCCAAAAAGTGGGACAAAAAATGAAGTTTTAAATATTGGCAAAAGTCTTTTCATGAAAATATCGCCACCACCTATAATAACTCCAGGCCTAATAATAATTACATTATCTAGATGTTTAAAAGCTTCCTTTTCAGATTTATGCACTGCAGTGCTTCTTGTCGAATTTTTATCAACATCTACACCAAGACCAGAAAAAAGAATGAATTGTTTTAATTCCTTACTAGATTTTAAATATCTAATAAGTTTCTGATTAAACTTATATATTGTATTATTAAAATCACCTTTCTTTTGATCATATGTAGTTTTCAAATTAATGCATACTTGGACATTATTTAAAACAGATTTAAGTCTTTTATCTTCTAATGAAGAATAACGAAAGGGAATTACCTGTCCTGTTACACCTAAAAGTCGGATTTTAGCTTCTTGTACAGATCTCTGATATGGAACAATGATTTTATAGCCATTTTTAGTAAGACGTCTTATTAAATGCTTACCTACAAAACCTGCGCCTCCAAAAATTACTATTGATTTCATGACCTTTAATTAAATTAGTGATATAGAGAAAAAATATAATTTATATAGGCAATAAAATCAAAATGAAAATAAATTTCTATAGAGGTGATCTCCCAGCAAGTTTTAAAGCTAATAATATTGTTGCTTTGGATAGTGAAACAATGGGATTAAATCCCAAAAGAGATAAATTATGTTTAGTTCAAATATCTAATGGTGACGAAAATTGTCACTTAGTAAAAATAGACTTATCTATTGGAAAGCCACTTAATTTAATAAATATTCTGAAGAATAATAAAATTCAAAAAATATTTCATTATGCTAGGTTTGATGTAGCTGTATTCAAACACAACTTCAAAATTAATATTAAAAACATTTACTGTACTAAAATTGCATCAAAGCTGGTTAGAACTTATACGGATAAGCATGGGTACAAAGATCTTTGCAGTGAATTACTTGGTAAGTCAATTTCTAAAACTGAACAATCTTCTGATTGGGGTGGAGAATTAACTAAAGAACAGCAGAAATATGCTGCTACTGATGTTTTATATTTACATAAATTAAAAGATAAGCTTGATATGATGTTATTAAGAGAAAAAAGAAGCAAACTAGCAAAAGCTTGTTTTGATTTCATCCGCTATAGGACCGATTTAGATATTAATGGTTGGTCTGAACAAGATATATTTAAACATTAATGAAAAGTAATAAAAAAATAATTAATAGTGCTAATAGAGCATTAGCAAGAGAATTAAGTAGTATAAAAAATTTGAAATCTACTTTTAATAGTAGTTTTTGTAATGCAGTAAATTTAATATTTAACTCAAAAGGTAAGGTTGTGATTACTGGGGTGGGTAAAAGTGCACACATTGGCAATAAGATATCTGCAACTTTAACATCAACAGGGACTCCTTCTTACTTCGTACATGCAACAGAAGCGAGTCATGGTGATTTAGGAAGTATAAAAAAAGATGATTGCGTAATAGCAATTTCTAACTCTGGCGAAACATCAGAGCTTAATAATAT
>CACLXJ010000006.1 GCA_902610845.1 uncultured Alphaproteobacteria bacterium
TATTACACCTTTTGTAATATTTTTTTTATCAATTTTTAATATATAATTTAGAAATTCTAATTTTTCTATTTGATTTTCTTTATCAACACTGATTTTAAAACCATCTGACAATTGAAATCTATATTGATTATTTTCATTAAAAATATTACCTTTTTTTGCGTAAACTAAATTTTCTTTTGTATCATTGAAGCTTATAAATATATCCGCATATTCACTATTATTTTTTTTAAAATCCAATATAGTTGTATTATTTAAATTTAAAAAATTAGAAAACATCATATTATCAAAATCTAATGTACTTCTTAATTCATTTTCATGGATTTTATATTGTTTGTAAATTATTGGTGCAAAATAAAAACTCAGAAGTACGAAAAAAAAAATCATTATAAAGCTAAAAAAAAATAATGTATTCCTCAATGGTTTCAGGCCATCTCCTAACGATACTATAGCAATTAATTCATTATCTTTATTTAACTTAACAAAACACAAAAGAAGTCCAAATATTAATATAAATGGAGAAATGACACTAATTATATTTGGTATTAAGTAAAATGATAGTAATATTATATCCAAAAATTCAATATGCATAAAATTTGTAATTGTGAAAAGTCTTGTTATTTGCAATAGCCAAGCAATTGATAAGAATATGAATAAAATAAGAAAAAAATACCTAGAAATTTGAAGGAACAAATAAGTATTAATTTTTCCAAAAATCATTTTATAAATAACTCATAATATCTATATTTTTCATATTAACAAATATAATTATTTATTATGCAATTATCTAATTTTATTAATTTTATTTTATTTTCATCAAAATATAGACAAATTCAAATTACTTAATTAGATGTCGCAATATTTATTAATTTATAGGAGTATATATGAATAGAACCTTTTCGATTATCAAACCAGACGCAACAAAAAGAAATATCACTGGAGCAATTAATAAACTTATAGAGGATAGTAATTTGAAAATCGTAGCTCAAAAAAGAATACAATTATCAAGAGATAAAGCTGAGGGATTTTATTCTGTTCATAAAGATAAACCATTTTTTAATGATCTTATTGAATATATGACATCAGGCGCAGTAATCATACAAGTATTAAAAGGAAATAATGCTGTAGATCAATATAGAAAAATAATGGGCGCCACAAACCCAGATAATGCTGAAGCTGGAACTATTAGAAAAGAATTTGCATTAAATATACAAGAAAATTCTGTTCACGGTTCTGATTCTGAAAAAAATGCAGAGATTGAAATAAGGTATTTTTTTGATGAAAGTGAAATTATAGATTAATTAAAACAGAGAAAAAATAATTATCAAAATAAAGGCAACAAATATTATTGTGTAAATAGTAAGTTTATTAAAAGTTTTCCATGTCTTTACCTTATCTTTAGCTATATTATCTTTATTATAATCCATCATATATATAATAATAAATATCTAACTAATTTCAATATAAGAATGAAAATACTTATAATAATTCTGACCATCCTCCTATCTACTAAATATGTTTCTTCAAACACTTTATTTGATACATCAGTCTATGATGTTAACTTTGTCTCAAATTATATTGAGAATACTAAAATTATAAAAATAAATGAAATAAAAAAAAGCAGCTTATTAACTATCTTAAAAAAAACATTATACTATGAAAAATATGAAGAATTATTACCCATTTTATCAAAAGATTTAATAAATAGTTTTATAAAAAATGTGATAATTAATGATGAGAAAATTATTGGTGATAAATATTTCTCTAAAATAAAAATAAATTTTGATAAAAAAAAAATAATTGAATTTTATCGCGAAAAAAAAATTTCTTATGTAGAATACCATCCTGAAAAATTTTTATTAATTATATATGATGAAAATGAATTAAGTGAAAATCTTTTCACCAAAAACAATAATTTTTATTCCTATTATAAGAAAAATATCAAAGCAAACGGTTTATATAAAATTCCAAATTTAGATATTAATGACCGTTACATATTAAAAAAAGAACATATTAAGAATAAAGACTATAACAAAATTTTGGAATTTTCTAAAAAATATGAATTAGACGAAATTATTGTTGTAATAGCAAAATCATCTAATAACATAACTAATTATGAATTTAATTTATTTTTCCAAGGGGAAATAATAGAAAAAAAGTTTTCACTAAATAAAAATGATTATCAAATTTTTTTTTAAAATTTTAAAATTTGAGTCTTTAAATAATTGGAAAATTGTTAATGGAATTCAAAATAGTTCTGTTAATAAGATTAATTGTAAAATTAATTATTATA
This sequence comes from uncultured Alphaproteobacteria bacterium, assembly GCA_902610845.1. Taxonomy (GTDB): domain Bacteria; phylum Pseudomonadota; class Alphaproteobacteria; order HIMB59; genus CACPNW01. The sequence continues at coordinate 2,291 of CACLXJ010000006.1, forward strand.
ATAATCATGAATTAAAAGAAATAAGAAATAATTTAAAAAAAATTTCTCTTATTCAAAGCTTAAATATAAAATCTTTATCATTTAAAAGTATTGAATATGATATTAATTACTATGGTAATTTAAAGATATTAACTAAAATTTTTAAAATAAATAAATTAGATATAAATAACTCCACAAATCTATGTGTAATTCGACTAAAGTGAATAAACAAAAAATAATAACCTATAAATTTAAAGACAATATTAATGAGTTAAACTTCTTTGTTAATAAAACTAATTTTCACGCCTTTAATAGTTTAATAAATCAAGAGTCAACATTTTCATTTTTATATGGTCCAAAAAAATCAGGTAAATCATTTCTTTCTCATATTTGGAAAAATAAATATAATGCAAATAAACTTTCAAATAATTTTGAAGATTTAATAAAGAAAAAAGATGACATTCTCATAGATGATTTTCATACTTTTGATCAAGAAATCATATTTCATTTAGTTAACTATTGTATTCTAAATAATTTAAAAATTTTAATCACGTCACCTTATAAAATTAATGATATTAATTTTAAATTTAATGATTTACCTTCTCGCCTAAAAACATTTTCTATATTAGAAATAAATAACCCTGATGACGAAATGCTTCTTACTTATTTAACTAAATTATTAGTAGATAAACAATTTATAGTTAATAGTAATGACATTTTTGAGTATATTTTAAGAAGAGTTGATAGAACTTATGATGGTGTATATGATGTTGTTAGTAAAATTGATGTTCTTTCACTTGAGAAAAAAAGACAATTAACAATACCATTAATAAAAGAAATACTATAGATGGCATCAGAATGAATAAATATCGTTCACATTTATGCTCAGACTTATCTATCAATAATTTAGGAGAAAAAGTAACTCTATCTGGGTGGGCAGATACAATTAGAGATCATGGTAATTTATTATTTATTGATTTGAGAGATAATTATGGAATCACACAGTGTGTTATCGATGGAACTCACTTATTATTTGAAGAAATAAATAAATTAAGCAATGAAAGTGTCCTAACAATTAGCGGAGAGGTTGTTAAAAGATCTGATGACACAATTAACAAAAATCTTCAAACAGGTGAAATTGAAATAAAGATTCAAGATTACAAAATTTTATCTAAATCTGAAATTCTTCCCTTGCCCGTTAATTCTGATATCGAATATGGAGAAGAAATAAGATTAAAATATAGATTTTTAGATTTAAGAAGAAATAAACTTCACAAAAACATTATATTAAGAAGTAAAATAATATCAGACATTAGAAAGAAAATGATAGATAGAAACTTTGTTGAATTTCAGACTCCCATCCTTACTTCATCATCTCCAGAAGGAGCAAGAGATTATTTAGTCCCATCTAGAATACATCAGGGTAAATTTTATGCTCTTCCTCAAGCTCCTCAGCAATTTAAACAATTATTAATGGTTGCTGGTTTTGATAAGTATTTTCAAATTGCGCCATGTTTTAGAGATGAAGACAGCAGAGCAGATCGTTCTCCGGGTGAATTCTATCAACTAGACTTTGAGATGAGTTTTGTAACTCAAGAAGATGTGTTTGATGCTATTGAGCCGGTTTTATTTGAAATATTTGATGAAAATAAGAAAAATAATGAAATTAAGGTAAGTACGTATCCATTTAGAAGGATACCTTACAAGGAGTCAATGGAAGTTTACGGCTCTGATAAGCCTGATTTACGAAATCCACTTATTATAGACGATTATACAAATGTATTTAAAGGTTCAAATTTTAAAATATTTAGTAATCAAATTGAAAAAGGATCAGTTGTTAAGGGAATAATTGTTAAAAATACTGGCGATCAACCTAGAAGTTTCTTTGATAAATTAAACAATTGGGCAAGAGAAGAGGGTGCAGCTGGTTTAGGCTATATTTCATTTACAGAAAATAGTTTCAAAGGTCCTATTGCAAAGAATTTAAATGAAGATCAATTATTATTATTAAAACTTGAAGAAAATGACTCAATATTTTTCATTTGTGATAAATTAAAAGAGGCTCAATTATTTTCTGGCAAAGTAAGAGAAAAAATTTGTAATGATTTAAATTTACTTAATAAAAATTCTTTTGAATTTTGTTGGATAGTTGATTTTCCAATGTATGAAATTGATGAAAAAACTAATAAAATACAATTTAGTCACAATCCTTTTTCAATGCCTCAAGGTGAGATGGAAGCTTTAGAAAGAAAAGATCCTCTTGAAATAAAAGCATATCAATACGATATTGTGTGTAATGGTGTAGAGTTATCTTCTGGCGCAATCAGAAATCATAAACCAGAAATTATGTATAAAGCCTTTGATATAGCTGGATATTCAAAAAAAGAATTAGAAGATAAATTTTCAGGAATGCTCAATGCTCTCAAGTTTGGAGCACCTCCTCATGGGGGTAGTGCACCTGGAATTGATAGAATTGTTATGTTACTTGCTGATGAGCCAAACATTAGAGAAGTAATAGCATTTCCAATGAATCAACAAGCTATGGATTTAATGATGGATGCCCCTGCAAGTATCGATAAAGAAAGATTAGAAGAATTAGGTATTAAATTAATAGATAAAAATTAATCCTGTTCCTAAAATTGCTATAATTGTTCCAACCCATGCCCCATATGACGGTATTTTTTTTGTTAATATCCAAAGTAGAAATAATATCATTATTGGACTAGTTGAAGATAAAGTTGCAACAATACCTGCATCAGCTTTTTGTAATGCGATTAAAAGTAAACTCATACCTAAGGCCATTCCTAAAAAACCACTAAGAATTGATTGGTAAATAATTTTTGCTGTAAGATTAACTTTTGTATTAAAAACTTCATAATTTAAGAAAAATGTAAATGACAAAAAAATACATGAAATTGTTGTTCTAATTGCAGCTGAAGCTATTGGATCCGCTCCATCTGACAATATAGGTTTCATCATAACTAACCCAACTGCTTGGCATAAAGCGGCTCCAACGGACAAAATAATTCCTATATAAAGTGGACCTTCTACTTTTTCCCATCTATGCTCAGATCCTTTTTTATCTCCATAGGAAATTGCAAAAACAACTCCAAAAAAAACAACAAAACATCCAATAATACTTATGGTTGAAGCAAGTTCATTTAGAAAAAAAATATTAATTACTACAGTAAAGGGAGCGGCTAATGAAAATAAAATATTATTTCTTCTCGGTCCAATTTTTTGCAATGCAATAAATAATAAAGTATCACCTAAGAATATCCCTACAATACCTGAAATTATAATAATAGATAAGTAATCAACACTAATTGTATTCCAAGTATTTATATAAAATGTGTAAGAAATTAACATTACAGATACAAAAAATAATCTAAGACGATTAAAAGCCAAACCACCAATAGTTCTTGTAACATCTGCTGACACTAAAGATGCCACTGCCCAACAGAGTGCAGCAGCCATTGCAATAAAGTAAAAATAGATCATATTATTTATTAAAATAAACTTAAAATAAATTTAATTGGTATTGATAAATATTCACCCAAAAGATGTTCTTGTAATGCAAATCTTTTAATTAATCCTGTAGCTCTTAATATTGCATATATTACTAAAGCCCATAAATAAATTCCAAAAATAAAATTTATGTATGATATTATTTTTTTAAATTTGTTATAATAATTCATATGAAACCTAAATATTGGAATAAAGGTAAGATTTATCTATCAAATAAAGATAAAGTTTTGAAGAAATTAATTCAAACTTATAGGAAAGAATATTTAAATCTAAATTCTAATTATTTTCATTCATTAATTAATTCAATAATTGGTCAACAAATATCAGTATCTGCAGCTGATTCGATGAAAACTAAATTTTTTAAACTTAAAAGAAATATAACACCGCAAACTGTATCTAAATTACGTACTTCAGATTTACGAAAATGTGGTCTATCAAGACAAAAAATTTTGTATATAAGAAATATTTCTAAATTTTTTTTACAAAACAAGAATTTCATAAAAAATATTAATAAATCTTCTGAAGAAGAAATTTATAATCATTTAATTGAAATAAAAGGAGTAGGAAATTGGACTATTCATATGTTTTTGATGTTTAGTTATGGAAGTTCAAATATTTTTCCAACAGGTGATTTAGGGTTTTTAAAAGCTATTTCAAAACTTTATAAAGTTCAACTTCCTATAAGTGAAAGAAAACTTAAATTGCTTTATAAAAAATGGAGCCCATATAGTTCACAAGCCACATGGTATTTATGGAGATCATTAGACCCCATTCCAGTTAATTATTGATATTTGCTCCTTTCTCAATCCATACTTTTAATATCTCTCTTTCATTTTTTGTAATACCAGTAAGATTATTCGGAGGCATAATTTCAGCATCAATAGCTTGAGCTTTGATTAATTTTATATTATTTACGATATCTTGAGCCGTGTCATATACAACCCCTTTTGGTGCCGCTTCAATACCTTCAAAAGTTGGATATTTAGCATGACATGTTCCACATCTGTATTTAATTATATTTTGTACTTCATTGAAACTTACTAATTCTAAAGAAAGAGATGCATTTGCATCTTTTTTTTCAAATATTGAAAGACTACTTAAAGTCATTAAAAAAAACATGATTAAACCTGCTGATGGTAAAATCCAGAATTTATATTGTTTTTTATTTCTTAAATTAAAGTAATGGCGAGTTAAAATGCCAGCTATCGATATAACAGCTAAAATTAACCAATTATTTACTGCCCCATATGTAAAAGAAAAATGTGAGCTAATCATGATAAATAAAACAGGTAGTGTAAAATAATTATTATGTATTGATCTGTTTTTTGCTTCTAATGAAAGATTTAAATTTGGCTTTTGTTTATTTTCAGCTGATGAAACAAGATTTCTTTGTGCAGGAATAATTACTCTAAAAACATTAGCCGCCATAATGGTGCCAATAATTGCCCCAACATGTATGTATGCAGCTCTTGATCCATAAATTTGGGTTAAAAAATAACTTAATAATACAAATAATAAAACACCAGTTGCAATCAAAGTTTGTTCATTATCTTTTAAAACATTTTTACAAAGATAATCATATAGAAGCCAAGATCCTATAAGTAAGAATATAGATATTAATATTGCTTGAAAGGGTGTTAATATAATACCGCTTGCTCCCAACATCATAGAGCTTGCATTTAAGTAATAAACTAAAATAAGTAGTACAAAACCACTTATCCAAGTTGCATACGCCTCCCATTTAAACCAATGAAGAACTTTTGGAAGTTTTTTTGGAGGTCCTTTTAACTTTTCAATTCTATAAAACCCACCTGAATGAACAGACCATAAATAACCATCAAGATGTTTAAAATCTGGATCATCTCTTTCAAGCCTGCTATCCAGCCAATTAAAATAAAATGATGTTCCAATCCATGCTACACCAACAATTATATGAACCCATCTAACAATTAAATGTAACCACTCAGAATATACTGCAAATAATGTTTCTGTTGGAACGCCTAAATTATAAAAAGCTGCAGTAAAAGATATGACTATAGTTGTTGCAATTACAATATAGAGCCTTTGTTCTTTAGATTTTAAACCTGCAAATGTTCCAAGGATAAAAAATAATAATAAACCTAATAAAGCCGATGCTGGTAGTGACAAAAGTAAATTATGAAAAAAGGTTTGAAAGTCATAAGATTGAACTGGTGCAACAATTTTAAGAAATAATTCCATTTTAATATCTTATTTTATTTTCTTCTTTTTCCCAAATATTAAATGCTTTTATTGCTTCATCACGTGATAATTGACTGATAGGAATTTTTCTTTCTTTCATTTCTAGTGATAGTTCATCATAAATAAACTTGTCATCAAATTTAATTTTTGCAGCATCTTCTCTAGAATTACCATAATATACTTTGTCTATATGTGACCAATATATCGCACTCAAGCACATAGGACATGGTTCGCAACTGGAATACAATTCACAACTTTCTAAGTTAAACGTATTTAATTTTTGACATGCATTTCTAATAGCAACAATTTCAGCATGAGCAGTAGGATCATTGTTAAATGTTACTCTATTTACTCCCTCTGCAATAATTTCATTTTCTTTTACAATAACACATCCAAAAGGACCTCCATTATTTTTGATATTATCAATTGATAGTGAAATAGCTCTTTTCATAAAATCAATGTTTGTCATATAATTTCTTTAATTTTATTATTTGATAAATGTTTTAAGCTATTTTTTATTGATATTATTCTTGTAATAATTGAGAAAGCTATTTCATTTGGATCTTTTGAATTACTAATATCAATTCCAATCGGACATTCAATTTTCTCAACTATTGATTTATTGTGACCATTATCGATTAATCTTTTATAAAACCTTTTTTTCTTTGTAAGAGATCCAATTAAACCAACAAAAGTATTATTTTTTTTCAAAATTTCATTTAATATTTTTAAGTCATAATCATGACTGTGAGTTAGGACTATAAAATAAGAATTATCTTCTAGTTTTGATACAATCTCCCAAGGTTTTTTCGAAAGTAAATAATTTATATCTTTGATATTTGTCATTTTTAAATAATCTTCTCTTGAATCAATTATAAAAGTATTAAAATTAATATTTTCTAATTTAGAAATTAACGCTTGACCAATATGCCCTGATCCAAAGACATATAAGTTAGATTTAAAATCATTAACAAAATTTTCATTTTTTAATGCATCTTTGGAATTATTATGTAACCTTAATTTAACTTGTACGTATCCACCACAACATTGTCCAATTCCTGGCCCAAGCGGAATATTCATTACTTTATTTGCTATATTATTATCAATTAATTTTCTCGCTTCATCGATAACTAAATATTCTAAGTTTCCGCCACCGATAGTTCCAAAGATAGTATCAGTAGAGATTAATATAATGTCATCTAAATTATTGGGCGATGATCCTTTAACTTCAATAATTTTAGCCTTAACTATTTTACTATCAAAATTTATATTTTTACTTAATTTTTTAAGATACATTTTAATGCAAACTTTTTAATATATTTTCAGCAGTAGCAGGTGCAATTAAATTTTCAGAATTTTTTCCTTTATTGGCATTATATACTGCGTCCTTTAATGCAATAAAACTTGAAATTGCTAGCATAAATGGTGGCTCTCCAACAGCTTTAGAGCGATTAATAACCTTTTCTTTATTAAAACCACGATCATAAATTTCGACATTAAATTTAAATGGTGTCTCACCTGCAGTTGGTATTTTGTAAGTAGAAGGACTATGAGTTGTTAGAACTCCATTTGATTTCCAAGACACTTCTTCAGTTGTAAGCCAACCTAATCCTTGAATATAACCACCTTCAATTTGCCCCATATCAATTCTCTTATTAATAGAATTACCAACATCATGAATTATATCAACTTGAAGAATTTTATTTTCACCTGTTAATTTATCAATAATTACTTCTGTTACCGCTGCTCCATAAGTAAAATATAAGAATGGTCTACCTTGAAGTGTTTTTGTATTTACATTAATTTTGTTAGTTTTATAAAAACCCGAAGATGACAATGGGATTCTATTTAAGTAAGCAGTATTTATCAATTCTTTAAAAGATATTTTTCTTTTATCAAAATAAACAAAATTATTTTCATATTTTATTTTGCTATTTGTTTTAAAATAATCATAAATAAATTCATTTAGACCTGATTTAATATTATTTATAGCATTAACAATTGCTGCTCCATTTATATCAGTTGTAGCTGATGCTGCACTTGCTGATGTGTTAGGCACTTTTTCTGTGTCCGTTGAAGAGATTTTTATATGTTCGTAATTAAGTCCAAATTCATTTGAAGCCACTAAAACAAGTTTTGTCATCAATCCTTGACCCATTTCAATTCCTCCATGATTTAAATGAATGGATCCATCAGTGTAGATATGAACTAAGGCACCACCTTGGTTTAAATGAGTAGTTGTAAATGATATTCCAAACTTTACAGGTGTTATTGCTATTCCTTTTTTTAAAACTTTATTTTTTTTATTAAAATTATCAATTTCTATTTTTCTTTTTTTGTAATTAGATTTTTTAATTAGTTTATTAAAAATATCTTCAATCACATTGTCAGTAATTTTCATCCCATAATGAGTAGTATTTTTAATTTTATCTTTATAAAAATTAATTTTTCTTATTTCACTTGCTTCTCGATTTAATTTTTGAGCAATGTTTTCAATTATATTTTCAATACAAAACATTCCTTGAGGACCACCAAATCCACGAAAAGCTGTATTAGAAACAGTATTTGTTTTACATCTATACGAATTAATTTCTATATTTGGTAAGAAGTAGGCATTATCTATATGATAGATGGCTCTATCATTTATAGCTCCTGATAAATCTGGAGAGATACCGCATCTCGATGCCATCATTATTTTTAGAGCAAGTATTTCACCACTATTATTAAAACCTACTTCATAATCAAATAAAAAATCATGCCTTTTTCCAGTCATGATCATATCATCATCTCTATCGACTCTTAACTTTACTGGTTTAGATAACTTTTTTGCTGCAATACTTGTAATGGCTGCAAACAAAAAAGATTGTGTTTCTTTTCCTCCAAAACCACCACCAATTCTTCTTACTATCACATGGATACTATTGTAATTTTGTTTAAGAACTTTACCGATAATTTGCTGTGTTTCTGATGGATGTTGTGTTGAAGAATAAACTAAAAAATTATTATCTTCTTGTGGAATAGTCATTGCAATTTGACCTTCTAAATAAAAATGATCTTGACCCCCTGAATACAATTTACCTTTTAGAATGTTGTCAGATTTTTTAAACCCATCTTTTATATCTCCTCTAGTTAGATGCTTCGGTTTTAAAACAAATGATTTTTTCTTTAATGCTTCTTCAATTGAAACGATCGGTTTAGATATTTTTAAGTCTATTTTTACTTTTAATGCAGCTTTTTTTGCTAAATTATTGGTCTTTGCTATAACTGCAAAAATTGGTTGCCCATAATATTCTATATTTTTTGAAGTAAATATTTTATCTCCCTTAAATATTGGCCCAACATCATTTATACCTTCAATGTCTTTTTCAGTAATAATGTTTACTACACCTTCTGAAGATAAAACATCTTTATAATCAATTTTTTTTATTACTCCTTTACTGCAATTACTGTATCCAATTACTGCGTGAAGTAAATTTTTAGGTTCTGATATATCATCAGTATAAATTGCTTTTCCAGTAACATGTTTTACTGCACTTTCATGTTCAATATTTTTTGTAAATATTTTATCCATTAATATAATGTTGATTTAATTTTATTGTTTTCATTTAAAAATCTCTCTAAAAGGTTTTGACTAATTTTAGTTCTATAATTTTTTGACGCTCTCATATCATCTATTGGATCAAATTCTCTTTTAATAATTTTCTTTGCTTCATTAATATTTTCTTCATTAAATATTTTATTCAATAGAAATTTTTGAGCTTTTTCAGCTATTTTTGGAGTTTCTGCCAAACCTCCACAAGCAATTTTTATTTCTTTAATAATGTTTTTTTCAATTCTAGCATTTATAGCCATGAAAATAGAACTTATATCATCATCTATTCTTTTTGAAATTTTATAACATTTAAGAATATTTTTTTTATAGATGGGTATTATAATTTCTTTAATTATTTCATTAGGTTTTAATTTTGTTTTTCGATAACTGAGAAAATAATTATCCAATAATAAAGTTTTTTTAACTTTTCCTTGAATTAGAATTTTACTATTGAGTGCAATTAAAACAGGCAAACTATCACCTATTGGAGATGCGCTACCAATGTTACCTCCAAGAGATGCAGTATTTCTTATTTGCTCAGATCCGTATCTTTCAAACATTTTAGCAAATGTTGGATATATATTTTCTAAAATTGGTAAAATATCATTTATGGGTGTAGCAGATCCAATATGTAAATTGTTGTTTTTATTTTTAATATAATTTAAATCTTTATTTGAACCTAAATAAAAAATATTTTTTAAATCTTTTCTTTTTTTTGTTACTTCAAGAGCTAGATCCGTACCCCCGACTAGTAAATGTGCATTAGTAATCTTTTGATAGTCTTTTATTAGAGAATTTAAATTATAATGGATGAAAAATTTAGAATCATTTTTTTTAATAACAATATCAGTTTTCTTAATTGATTTTAATAATTTAATAACTTTACTCTTTGAAAACTTATCACTTTTATAGCTATACATATTCTTAATTGCATTTTTAATTGGAAGATAACCTGTACATCTACATAAATTTCCAGAAAGAAACTTATCTATATTTTCTTCTGTTGGTTTTATTTTATTTTCATACATATTGTACATTGACATGATAATACCTGGTGTACAAAAACCACATTGAGATCCGTCACTATCAATCATTGATTGTTGAACAGGATGAAGTTTATTTTTTTGTATATGCTCAACTGTTATTAATTGCTTACCATGAAGAGAATACAAAAAAGTAATACAAGTGTTTATACTTTTATAAGAAATTTTATTTTCTTTTAATTCTCCTACAACTGCAGTACATGCTCCACAATCACCAGATGCACAACCTTCTTTTGTTCCAGTTAACTCATGATTATTACGAAGATAATTTAATACCGTTGTGTTTGTGTCCAAATCTTTGATAGATATTTTTTCTTCATTAAGAAGAAAATCGATATGCGCTCTAGACACTAGCTTCCTCTATATGTTGAATAACTCCACGGGGTAATAAGAAGAGGGACATGGTAGTGCTCTTCTTTGTTAATTCCAAATCTAATTATTACGTCATCAAGAAAGAATGGTTCATGAAGATTTGTAAATTCCTTAAAATAACTCCCGCAAAGAAATAATAACTCATATTTTCCAAGTATAAAATTCTCTTTACTTAATATAGGCTCATCACATCTGCCATCTTCATTGAGAGTGAAATTTGAAATTTTAACTTTATTTTCACCATCAATTTTGAAAAGAGACCCTTTTATACCAGAACCAGGCTTACCATTATAGGTATCCAAAACATGAGTAGTTAAATATCCTTTAGACATAATACTTATTCTTTTATACAGTATTTAGCTAAATATTAAATCAAGCATTTTTATGAAAGACGACAGAAATTATAAAGGCTACGGAAATAATGACTCTAACTTTTATTGGCCTAATAAATCAAAACTAGCTCTTCAATTTGTTCTAAATTATGAGGAAGGTGCTGAAAATTCAATAATAAATGGTGACGAAGGATCAGAAACTTTTTTATCGGAAATAATTAATGCAAAGCAAATAATAGGTGCCAGAAATATGAATATGGAATCAATATATGAGTATGGCTCAAGAAGGGGTTTTTGGAGAATACATAATGAGTTTGAAAAAAGAAAATTACCTTTAACAATATTTGGCGTTGGTATGGCTTTAGAAAAAAATCCTGATGTTTGTGAACAAATAATTAAATCAAAGTATGAAGTAGCTAGCCATGGTTATCGATGGATAGACTATCAAAATATAACTGAGGAAGTTGAAAAAGAACATACTATAAAATGTAACAACATTATTAAAGATATTTTTGGTTATTTTCCGTCTGGTTGGTATACTGGTAGAACAAGCCCAAATACAAGAAATATAATTTTAGAAAATACAAATATTATTTACGATAGTGACTCCTATGCTGATGATTTACCCTTCTGGATAAAAGTAAAAAATAAAAAACATCTAATTATTCCATACACTCTTGATAATAATGATATGAGATTCTCTACCTTACAAGGTTTTAACACAGGTGAGGATTTTTATAATTACTTAAAAAACTCATTTGATACATTATACAGAGAAGCAAACGAGTTCAATAAACCAAAAATGATGAGTGTGGGTTTACATTGTCGATTAATAGCCAGACCTGGAAGATTTATGTCTTTGGTAAAATTTTTGAATTATGTTTCTAGTTATAATGATATTTGGATATGCAAAAGAGAGGAAATTGCCAATTATTGGTATGAAAATTTTAGTGATGAAAATTGAAGATATTAATAATTATAACTCTGAAAAATTTATTGATTCTTTTAAAAATATTTATGAAGAATCTAAATTTATAACAGAACATGCTGATAAAAAGCGACCATTTAAAAATAAAAAAGAAATGATATTAATATTTTTAGAGTTGTTTGATAATTTAGATGAAGAAACTAAAATAAATATAATTAAAAAACATCCTGATCTAGCCGATAAAATAAAAATAAATAAAGGTTTATCTGAATTATCTGATGAAGAACAAAGTAGATCCGGTTTAAAAGATTGTTCAGAACAAGAATTTAACTTATTTAAAGATTTAAATTCAAGATTTAAAAATAAATTTAATATTCCATTTATTTTTGCAGTTAGAAATAAAAATAGAAATGAAATTATAACAGAGTTTAAAAGTAGATTAGACAATAATGATTTAAACTTAGAAATAAAAACTTCAATTTCACAAGTAAAAGAAATTGCAAAATTAAGATTAACAGAATTAATTAATGAATAAGAAATACATTCAAAAAAATTATATAAACTTATGTAGTAAGGTTTTAGGTACAAAAATTCATAGATTTTCTGATCAGTTTTTTGGATCAGCATCCAGATTGCTTAAAGAGGAACAGCCAATTTTTAAAGAAGGAGTATATGATAAAAATGGGAAATGGATGGATGGATGGGAAACAAGAAGAAAAAGAATTGAAGGAAATGATTATGTTACTATTAAATTAGGCCTTCCTGGTAAAATTAATTTTGCTGAAATAGACACAAGCTATTTTAATGGCAATCAACCTGAATACGCAAGCATTGATGCTTGTTATTTTGAAAAAAATAAATTTAATTGGGTAAATATTTTATCAAAAAGGAAACTTAATCCAAATTACTTTCATGGTTTTAAAACTCAACAGAATAATAAAGTTTTTAACTTCATAAGATTGAACATCTATCCAGATGGAGGAGTTGCAAGATTAAAATTATTAGGAAATTTAGATGTATCAAAATTAAAATTTCCAAATAAAAAATTTGATTTACTTAGCATCCTTAATGGTTCAAAAATTGTGGCATGTAGTGATGAACATTTTGGAAGGGCAGAAAATTTATTAATTCCATTTAAATCTAAAAATATGGGCAATGGTTGGGAAACTAAAAGAAGAAGAGGATCAGGATATGACTGGGTTATAATTAAACTTGGCAAACCTGGTTTAATTGAAAAGTTTAATATTGAAACTCATTATTTTAAAGGTAATTATCCGTCTCATTGCTCAGTACAAGGTCTTTATTCAATAAAAAATATAAATATAAGCAAATTAATAAATGAAAGCAAAAATTGGAAATTTTTAATAAAAAATAAAAATCTTAAACCTAATTCATCATTAAAAATTAATTCAACTAAACACATTAAAAAAATAAATTATTTAAAGTTAAATATTTATCCTGACGGTGGAATTTCACGGATCAGGGCAATTGGAAAGTTTTTGTGAACTATAAAATAAAGAATATTAGTAAAAAGAATTTCAAAAATTATGGTGATTTAATTACAACATCTAATAAAAATTATGAAAGTATTAATAAAGATACAACCGATAGTTTTTTTGATTTAGCAAATATTCAAATAATTGGTGATGACAAAAGATCTAGATTAAATATTTTTCATGCAAAGAAAAGAAACTTTCCATTAAAAATTAACATGTTAGAAAATCACCCCTTTAGTTCTCAAGTATTTCTTCCATTTAATGCTACAGGTTTTTTAGTTTTAGTTGCTCCAATAGGTAACAAACCTAAAATTGATTTAATTGAAATATTCAAAGTAAGCGGTGGTGATGGTATAAATTTTAATCCCAAAGTATGGCATTTTCCTCTAATATCTCTTGAGAATGAAAAATATATTACCATTGATAAAAAAGATGCGGATAATAATATTGAGATTTATAATTTTGAACAATCAGAAATATTTGAATTAAATTATGAGTGATACAATATTAAATATAGAAAATATTACAAAATCTTTTCCAAGAGTAATTGCAAATAAAAAGGTTACTTTTGATATTAAAAAAAATGCAGTTCATGCAATTTTAGGAGAAAATGGAGCAGGGAAATCTACGTTAGTAAAAATTCTATATGGTCTCTTAGAACCAGATGAAGGAAATATTAAATTAAATAATAAGGATTTTAAAGTTAATTCCCCAGCAGAAGCAAGGAAACAAGGAATAGGAATGGTATTTCAGCATTTTTCTTTATTTGATTCTTTATCAGTAAAAGAAAATTTAATTTTAGGAATTGATGAAAAGATGTCTTATTCAGATTTAGAAAATAAGCTAGAAAATATAAGCTCAAGATATAATCTTCCCTTAGATTTAGATGCTCCAATTACTGCTTTATCAGCTGGAGAAAAGCAGCGTGTAGAAATTGTAAGAATTTTATTACAAGACCCTAAGATACTTATTATGGATGAACCAACTTCAGTCTTAACACCACAAGAAGTTGAAAGTTTATTTGTAACATTAAATGCACTCGTCAAAGAAGGTCGTACAATATTATATATCACTCATAAACTCGAAGAAGTAATATCAATATGTGATACAGTTACTATAATGAGAAGTGGCGAAATTATAGACACTTCAAGTACTTCAAATCAAACTGCAAAAACACTGGCAACAAAAATGCTAGGACAAAAATTAGATGACTTAAAAACTAATTATGAACATATAAAAGACGAAGTTAACTTTGAAGTAAAAAATATTTCATGTGATTTTAACGATCCATTTTTAACAGACCTTAAAAATATTTCTTTTCAAGTTAGAGTGGGTGAGATTTATGGCATTGCTGGTGTTGCTGGTAATGGACAATCAGAATTAATGGATATATTAACAGGAGAAAATATAAATATTAAATCTGGATCAATTACTTTTGATAATAAAAAAATTGAAAAGTATGGGCCACAAAAAAGAAGAGATTTATCTATTTCTTTTGTTCCTGAGAATAGATTGGGTCATAGTGCAGTACCTGAGTTAAGTTTGTCTGATAATATTCTTTTAAGTCAATTTCCAAAAAATAATTTTATTAAAAATGGTATAATTTTGAAAAATAACGTCGATGATTTTGCGAATAATGTAATTAATGAATTTAAAGTCATTACTCCTGGGAATGATGCCAAAGCATCAAGTTTGTCTGGAGGAAATTTACAAAAATATGTTATTGGCAGAGAAATATCATCCAAGCCAAAAATATTAATTATTTCACATCCAACTTGGGGAATAGATGCTGGTGCTGAGCATTCTATAAGAGAGTCTTTGATAGAATTATCTCAAAATGGAACATCTATAATTGTTATTTCTCAAGATTTAGATGAATTGATTGAAATTACTCATAAAATATCTGTTATTTATGATGGTAATTTATCCAAACCTTTTAAAACTAGTGAAGTAGGAATTGAAAAATTGGGATTATTGATGGGTGGAAAAAATGAATAGTTTATTTCCCTCTATAGTTTCTCGCTCACAGAGTTCGGGTCTAATGAATTTTTTTGTTCCCATAATATCTATTGTTTTAACTTTAATTACAGGTTCAATTATTTTTGTTCTTCTTGGTTTTGATCCAGTTTATGCATTGTATACATTTTTTATTTCACCTATTTCTTCAACCTACGGTATTTCTGAATTATTTGTAAAAGCAACTCCTTTAGCCTTAATTGCAATTGGCCTCTCATATTGTTTTAAGAATAATATTTATAATATTGGAGCTGAAGGACAACTTACCATGGGTGCAATTTTTGGTGGAGGTATTGGAATTTTATTTCATGATACAAATGCTTTTTGGTTGTTGCCATTAATGATTTTTGGCGGAGCTATTGGAGGAGCATTGTGGGGCTTAATTCCAGCTATTTTAAAAACAAAATTTAATACAAATGAAATTTTAACAAGTTTAATGTTAGTTTATGTTGCTTTATATATTTTAGATTATTTAGTAGTGGGTCCTTGGAAAGATCCATTTGGTTATAGTTTTCCTAAATCAAGACCATTTAGTGAATCTGGAAGAATGCCTTTACTATTTGATGGTTTAAGGGTTCACTTTGGATTAATTATAACGCTATTTTTAATTTTTGTATCTTGGTTTATATTTTCAAAAACTATTTTTGGCTTTCAATTAAAAGTATCCGGTTATAGTCCTAAAGCTGCAAGATATGCTGGTTTTAATCAAACAACTTTAGTTTTTTTTGCTTTTGCAATTTGTGGTGCTTTTGCTGGTATTGCAGGTTTAGCTGAAGTATCCGGCCCAATTGGATTATTATATAGGGATATTTCTCCTAACTATGGATTTACTGCAATTATTGTTGCTTTCTTAGGTAGACTTCACCCAATTGGTATAATTTTTGCTTCTTTAGTTATTGCTCTTACTTATCTTGGTGCTGAAGATGCACAATTGTTTCTACAGATCCCTTCAGCAGTAGGTTTTATATTTCAGGGACTGGTGTTATTTTATTTATTAGGTGCAGAATTGCTAATTAACTATAAATTAACTTACAAAAAATTATTATGAATTTTGATTTAATACTTGGAATATTACAAATTGTTTTAATTGCAACAACACCACTTGTTTTTGCAGGTATAGGTGAGTTAGTCACAGAAAAATCTGGAGTTTTAAATTTAGGTGTAGAAGGAATGATGTTGGTAGGAGCAGTGTCCGCTTTTATTATCTTAGTAATTACCGGAAGTTATTTTTTAGCTTTTTTTGTATCTATAATATCTGGAATTATAATGTCTGGTCTATTTGCTTTTTTAGTTCTATTTTTAATGTCAAATCAAATTGCAACAGGATTGGCATTAACTATTTTTGGAATAGGTCTAAGTTCTATGCTTGGTAAACAATATATTGGAACACCAATTGATGGTCTATCACCCTGGTTTTTTGTTATATTTTCTTTCTTAATTGTTTTTTTGGTTAGTTATTTTTTTTATAAAACTAAAGCTGGTTTGATTTTAAGAGCAGTGGGAGAATCTCATAATTCTGCACATGCATTAGGATATAGTGTTATTACAATTAGATTTTTATCAATTTTATTTGGAGGTTCAATGTGTGCTCTTGCAGGATCATATATTTCAATTTGTTATGCTCCAATGTGGCAAGAGGGTATGACAGCTGGACGAGGATGGATAGCGTTGGCTTTAGTTGTATTTGCAACTTGGAAACCAGAAAGAGTGCTTATTGGAGCTTATATATTTGGAGGTGTTACTATTCTTCAGATGAATCTTCAGGCTTTAGGTTTAAGATTTCCTGGTCAATTTTTCAGCATGGCGCCATATGTTGCAACTATTATAGTTTTAGTGTTAATTTCCAGTAATAAATTAAGAATAAAGCTTAGTGCACCAGCTTCCTTAACTTTACCTTTTTATAAAGGCAGATAAATATCCACTTTTTTCTTTCTATAATCATATACAATTATTGATAAAACCTATTTCTATATATTAAGTATGTAATTGAGTAATCGTTATATTAGCAGGTGAGGTTAAAATGATTAGAATAATAACTTTTTTATCCACTTTTTTGGTATTTGCATTTGGTTCAGCATATGCAGACCCTAAAAAAGTTGGTTTTATATATATAGGTCCGCCAGGTGATCATGGTTGGACGTATATGCATGATGTAGGTAGAAAATATATGGAGAGCCAACTTGGTGACTCTATTACTACTACTTATCTTGAAAATATTCCTGAAAATGCAGATGCAGTGAGAGCAATCCGAAAATTAGCAGACTCAGGACATGATTTAATATTTACAACGTCTTTCAACTATATGGATCAGACACATGAAGTAGCTAAGGATTTTCCTGATATAAAATTTGAACATGCTACTGGGTATATCCAAGCAGATAACGTTGCTACGTATTCAGCTAGATTTTACGAAGGTAGAATGATTGAAGGACATATTGCTGGCCATATGACTGAAACTAACACTATTGGTTATATAGCTTCATTCCCTATTCCAGAAGTTGTAAGAGGAATTAATGCATTTTATTTAGCGGCATCTAAAGTAAATCCAGATATCAAAATGAAAATTATTTGGGTATTTACTTGGTATGACCCAGGTAAGGAAGCTGATGCAGCTAATACATTAATTAATCAGGGAGCTGATATAATTGTTCAGCATACAGATACATATGCTCCTTGCCAAGCTGCTCAAAAAGCAGGCGTTTATGCATTTGGTCAAGCTTCAAACCAAGAAGAATTCTGTCCTGATTCACATTTAACTTCAATTGAAGATATTTGGGGTCCTTATTATGCTGAAAGAGCAAAAGCTATTGTTGATGGAACTTGGTCTTCAGGTGATACTTGGGATGGTATGGATAAAGGTATGGTTGTAATGTCACCATATAATACTAAACTTATGCCAGCAAGTTTAATTCAAGAAGCTGTAAATATGGAGGTTGGAATTAAAGATGGAACTATCCATCCTTTTACAGGTCCAATTTATAACCAAGCTGGTGAGCTTGTTGTTCCTGAAGGTGAAGTAGCACCTGATGGAATGTTACTTGGAATGAACTTTTATGTTCAAGGTATTGACGGCGAAGTACCACAATAATTAAAATTTCTTATAACCCTCTCTCTTTAAAAGGGAGAGGTTTAATTCTTAATTTCAAAGGAAACATTTATGTCTGATTTACACATTAGCTGGGACGAATATAGAAGTAAAACTGAAGACTTAGCAAAACAAATTCATAAAGATGGATGGCATTTTAATCAGGTTGTATGCATCGCAAAAGGAGGCATGAGAGTAGGGGATGTAATGGCAAGAATATTTGATGTTCCTTTAGCAATTCTTTCCGTTGAATCATATAAAGGTGAGGGAGTAAAAAATAAAAGAGGTGCAATTACATTTTCAAGAGATTTAGCAAAAACAAGTCCTAACATTGGATCAAAAGTTTTAATAGTAGATGATTTGGCAGACTCAGGAATAACTCTAAAAAAAAGTATTGATTGGTTAAATCACACTTATGGTTTTTATATAGATGAACCAATAAGAACTGGAGTCTTGTTTTATAAGTCAGTATCTTTATTTAAACCAAATTATTATGTCGATTACTTAGAAGATTCTCCTTGGATACATATGCCTTATGAGATTTATGAAACTATGAAACCAGAAGAACTTGGTTAAAAAATCGAAGTAATTTCCTCAAATTTTTTCTTTTGTTTTGCAAATTTTGGAACTATTGCATTTTTATCTGGTCTACCTACAATAAGTAAAACAAATGGTTTTTCATTACTAGGTCTTTTCAAAATTTTATTAAGAAATGTCATTGGGCTTGGCGTGTGTGTTAACATTGCTAAACCAGAAAAATGCAAACAAGTAATTAATATACCTGTAGCTATACCGACAGACTCTTTTACATAATAATTTTTTATTTTTTTATTTTTTGAAACTGAAAATTTTTTTTCGAATATAGCTATTAAATAAGGTGCATTTTCAATAAATTTTTTATTTTCATCAGTTCCTAAAGGAGTTAACGCATCTAACCACTCTTGAGGAGCTTTGTACTTATAAAAATTTTCTTCTTCTTTTTCTGCTTCCATTCTAATCTTCTTTTTTACAGTTTTATTTTTTATTACTACAAAATACCAAGGTTGAAGATTTGCTCCACTCGGAGCTGATCCTGCAGATAAGATCGCATTTTTTATAATATTTATATCGATTTTATCTTTTGAAAATTCGCGTATACTTCTTCTCTCTTTAATATTTTTATAAAAATTTTTTGAATTAATCTTCATTTCTTTGATAGTTTGATTTGAAAATTTTAATTCTTCAGCTATGTATTTTTTAACTTTATGCATTGGTTTGTTATTATAATTGGGATATTATTAATTTCTCTATCAATTAGTAACCCTCTATATAAACTAATTATAAAAAAACGAATAAGATTTCATCTTTTCATTGAAATACTGTTTAGGATAATACTGTTTTTAATTAGTATAATTATTATTTTTCTAGGTTTGTACTTAGAAAGTATTTCTTAATATCTTCTTATATTTCTATCGATTAATGCAGCCCATGCATCTATTCCACCAAGTACATTAACACAATGATTATAACCTTGTGCTTTAAGCCATTTACATACAGCTTGGCTTCTTGTACCGGTATGACACATCACAAAGATATTTTTTTTCTTATCTAATTCAGTATATCTTTTAGCAATCTCTGAAAGTTTCATGTGTATTGTACCTTTAATATGGGCATGATCTCTCTCAGTATCTTCTCTTACATCTATAATTTGAATTTTTTTGTCATCTTGCTTAAGCTCATTTAACTGATGAACTGTTATTTCACTGCTACTGTATAGATCCATAATATTATCTTATTATAAATACTATTAGATTTCTACTATTTTAAATAAAATTAATTTTAAAAATTAAATTTGTTATTTCTAAGTTTTTCATGTATGAGCACACATCATTATGACTAATAAAATAACTTTTTCAGCTTTTGGTAGAGATTCATATTATCACAGAGATTGGTTCAAAAAAAATGGTTTCAAATTTGATAGAAGTTCTAGAAAGTGGACTGTAGAAAATTTGCCAATAGATAACGCTGAAGAATTTGCTAGTTATTGTAGGAAATACGGTTTAACATTTGAACGATCTGATAGAATGATAACAGAATTTGATTACGCAGATTATCTTTGGGATGGAAGAAGAGATGAATTTATGAAACCTTCTGAAAATATTGAAATTCCACAACCAAAAAATAAAATCTAATTTTTGTTAAATAAATTAGTATCAAATAATTTAATACTTCTTATAATTTTAGCTGCTATTTGGGGATCTTCTTTTTTCGTTATAAAAATTTGTCTTTCTAGTTTTACTCCTACAAGTATCGCTTCCTTAAGATTAATTATAGCATCAATATTCTTAATTATTTTATATTATTCATATAACAAACATCCTAAATTTAATCTCGAATTAGTATTAATTCTTTCTTTTATAGGCATAACTGGAAATTTTTTACCATTCTATCTGATTAGTTGGGCTGAACAATACATTCCTTCTTCTACTGCAGGTTTATTAATGTCAGTTGGCCCCTTAATAACATTACTAATGTCTCATGTATTAACTTCTGACGATAAGTTTACTTGGATTAAATTTTTATCAATAATTATAGGTTTTGTGGGCATTATTTTTATTTTAGATATAAGTAAATTTAATTTTCAAGATGAAAATTACATTAGTACTTTAGCAAAAATTTTTGTGATTATAGCAGCATTTGGTTACATGATTTCAAATATTGCTGCTTATAATAAATTAAAAAAATTAAGCCCTATTTCAATTACTACTTTTGCTACAATGTTTGGAGCGATAATATCATTACCATTTTTATTCTACGATTTTATTAATTATGAGAATAATATTAATGAAATTTCTTTAATTTCTATTATTTATTTAGGTGTTTTTCCAACAGCTATTGCATTTCAAATGCGCTATCATATAGTTAAACAATCTGGTCCGGTTTTCTTATCTTATGTTGCTTATTTAATTCCTGTTTTTGCTTTAATATGGGGATTCATATTCCTTTCTGAACAAATAGTATTTAATTCTGTAGTTGGAATTATTTTAGTTTTTATTGGTCTGTTTGTGGGTCAAAAAAAATCAATGAGTAAAATATCCGTAAAAAACATATAATACTAATAAAACAGCAATAAAAATAGACACATTTTTGAAGTTAAAGTAATTCATTTATGGTTGATATTTATTTTTTTATAGTCCAATATACTTTTATTATGAGTGACTCAATTAAATACTTACTTCAAGAAAATAAAGCACCTAAGTTTTGGTATAATATCAATGCAGACTTACCAAGTCCACCGCCACCTCCTTTACATCCTGGAACTAAACAACCGGCTGGTCCTGATGACTTTGCTCCTTTATTTCCAATGGGTCTAATAATGCAGGAGGTTTCTACTGAAAGAGAAATAGAAATACCAGAGCCGGTAAGAGAAGTTTATAAACAATGGAGACCCTCTCCATTATTTCGAGCAAGAAGATTAGAAAAATTTTTAGATACACCAGCTAAAATTTATTATAAATATGAAGGTGTTAGTCCTACTGGAAGTCACAAACCAAATACTGCGGTCCCTCAAGCATTTTTTAATAAAGAAGAGGGAATAAGTAAAATTTTTACTGAGACAGGTGCCGGCCAATGGGGTAGTTCCTTAGCGTATGCAGGTCAAATTTTTGGAATAGATATTGAGGTTTTTATGGTTAAGGTTAGCTTTGATCATAAACCATATAGAAAATTAATGATGCAAACTTTTGGGGCTAACTGTCATGCTAGTCCATCAAATTTAACTGATTTTGGTAACAAGCTATTATCAGAAAATCCTGATAACCCAGGTAGCTTAGGTATTGCAATATCAGAAGCAATAGAAGCAACAGTTAAAAGTGGAGGTAAAGCAAAATACTCACTTGGAAGTGTTTTAGGTCATGTTTTAATGCATCAAACTATAAATGGTAATGAAGCTATTATGCAAATGGAGATGGCAGGAGATTATCCTGATATAATTGTTGGCTGTACAGGTGGTGGTAGTAATCTTTCTGGATTAATGTTTCCATTTTTAGGACAACAATTAAGAGGTGGTCAAAAAATTGATATAATTGGTTGTGAACCTGCATCATGTCCTTCATTTACTAAGGGTAAGTATGCATATGATCATGGTGATATGGCAAAAATGACTCCATTAATTAAAATGCATACTCTTGGATCTGATTTCTTACCGCCGGCTAATCACTCTGGTGGATTAAGATACCATGGTATGTCTTATCATTTAAGTCATTTATATGAATTAGGTTTAATGAGAGCAAAGGCTTACGGTCAAAAAGATTGTTTTGAAGCTGGTTTAACTTTTGCAAAACAAGAAGGAATTATCCCTGCTCCAGAAGGAAACCATGCAATCAAAGGTGCTATTGATGCAGCTTTAGAATGTAAAGAAAAAGGTGAGTCAAAAACTATTCTCTTTAATTTATGTGGTCATGGATATTTTGATATGTCAGCTTATGATGATTATCTAAATGGATCAATGGCTGATGATGTTATTGATGATGATGGAATAGGTAAATCTATTTCTCAAATACCAGAAGTAGCATAATTTAAGTTTAAATTTTTTTTTATTTAATTAAAGGTGTTTCTTTATTATGGTTGAAATTAAACCTTTTAAAGGAACACGTCCTTACAACGAAGAGGCAAAAAATTTAATTGCTCCATCTACTGATCATTTAAGTATTGAAAATATAGAAATATTTAAAAAAAATAATTATTGGAATTACTTAAAAATTTTGAATCCTGTTGGACAATTAAAAGAAGCAGATACTCTTTTAGAAGCAAAATCACATTTTAATGAAATGAAAGAAAATGATGTAATAAAAAAAGATAAAGAATTATTTTATTATATTTATCAAATTGAATTTAAAGGCCATACTCAACTAGGCTTTTTATCTCTTTCTAAAATTTCAGATTTTGTAGATGAAAAAATTAAAGTACACGAAAAAATATACGAGACAAGGGTGAGAGAAAGAGCAGAACAAATGTTAAATATAAAAACACAAATTGGTCCTATCTATGTAGTATATAAAAAAAATAATAAGATAAAAGATTTGTTATCCTCTATAATATCAAATACTCCTAACTATGATTTTGAAAGCTTTGATAAATCTATTCATAAACTTTGGTGTGTTTCTGATAAATTTTTTATCGAAAAGCTATCTTCTTTTTTTATAAGTGAGGTAGATAATTTATATATTGCTGATGGTCATCATAGAATGGGAGCAATGAAAATTATTGGAGAATTAAATTATAATAAAAACATATTTCAGGAAGATTTTATGATAGCGGCGTTTCCAAGTGATGAAACTAAAATATTTGATTATAATAGAGTTGTTAAAGATTTAAATGGTTTGAGTGAAGAAAAATTTTTAGAAATTCTTTCTGAAAACTTCGAAATAAAAAATGAAAAAAATCCATTCAAACCTCAGTCAAATAAACAATTTGGAATGTATCATGAAAAAAAATGGTATTCATTGTATTTTAAAACTGAATTAAAAACTGATAATTTTATTGATACACTAGATATTAATATTTTAAACAATTTCGTTTTCAAAAAACATTTGAATATTTCTGATGTTAACAACGATGAAAGAATAAGATTTATTGCTGGATGCCATGGTTTGGAAGCTTTAGAAAAAAAAGTTGATGAAAATAATGATAGTGTGGCATTTTCTATCTTCCCATCATCAATAAGTGATGTTATTACAGTTGCAAATAAAAATTTGACTATGCCTCCTAAATCAACATGGTTTGACCCAAAACCTTTAGATGGGTTAGTAGTTTATGAGTTTGAAAAATTATATGAATAAACCTAATAACAAACCTAACAATCCAAACTTTTCAAGTGGACCAACATCAAAAAGACCAGGATGGGACATATCAGTGTTGAGTAATGCTTTAACTGGTAGATCTCATAGATCTGTTGAATGTAAAGCAAGACTAAAAGAAGCAATAGATAAATCAAAAGATATTCTAAAATTACCTGATGATTATTTATTGGGTATAATGCCTGGATCAAATACCGGTGCTTTAGAAGCAGCTATGTGGTGCTTATTAGGTAAAACGGGAGTCGATATTCTTGCATGGGAAAATTTTGGTAAAGATTGGGTAATCGATGCAGTTAGTGAATTAAAATTAAATAATTTAAATATTCATGAAGAAGATTATGGCAAACTACCTGATCTTAGTAAAGTCAACTTTGATAATGATGTAATTTTTACTTGGAATGGAACAACATCTGGTGTTAAAGTTCCTAATGGGGATTGGATACCTGATGACAGAAAAGGCCTAACCATTTGTGATGCTACTTCAGCTATCTTTGGTATGCCTATAGATTATAATAAATGTGATGTTATAACTTGGTCTTGGCAAAAAATACTTGGAGGAGAGGCTGCTCATGGAATGATAGCAATTTCTCCACGCGTTGTTGAAAGATTAGAGAGTTTTACGCCTAGTTGGCCAGTGCCAAAATTATTTAGATTAGCTGAAAACCAAAAATTGATAAAAGGGATATTTGATGGAAATACTATTAATACACCGTCAATGATATGTGTTGAAGATATTATTGATTCATTAAATTGGGTCTCTTCTCAAGGAGGATTACATTCATTAATTTCTAAATCCCAGAATTCTTTACAAAAAATTAGAGAATGGATTAATGAAAGAGATTGGGTCACCTTTCTATCTGAAATTGAAGATGATAATTATATCTCAAACACTGGAATAACTTTTAAAATTATTGAAGATTGGTTTACTACTAAAGATGAAAGCGGTCAAAGAGCTGCAATGGCTGATATATGTAAATTACTTTCTGAAAATAATGTTGGATTTGATTGTAATGGATATCCTAAAGCGCCACCTTCTTTTAGAATATGGGCTGGAGGTACGGTTCAAACTTCAGATGTAGAATTAGTTTTACCTTGGATTGATTGGGCTTATTCAGAAATTAAATCAAAACATGCCTAAAGTACTAATATCAGATCCACTAGATAACATTGCATCTGAAATTTTAACAAATAATAACATTTCAGTTGATACAATAACAAATTTATCTACAGAAGAATTAAAAAAAATAATTGATAATTATGATGGTTTAATCATTCGTTCTGCAACTAAAGTGCGAAAAGACATAATTGATTCTCTTTCAAATTTAAAAATTATAGGCAGGGCTGGAGCAGGAGTAGATAATGTTGATGTTGAAGCTGCTAAAAATAAAAATATAATTGTAATGAATACTCCAGGAGGAAATACAAATGCTACAGCAGAACATACAATTGGTTTAATTTTTGCCTTACAAAGAAAAATTACTGTTGCCAATGAGACAACTCATAAAGGTCTTTGGGAAAAAAAGAAATTAAAAGGAAATGAAATTAAAGGCAAGAAAATTGGTATCGTAGGTTTTGGTAATGTAGGTAAAAGAGTTGCAGAAATTTCTAATGTATTGGGAATGCACGTTTCAATATTTTCTTCATACTTTAAAACAATTAATGATAGCTTTCCTGAATATAATTCTTGTTCTATCGATGAGATTGTAAAAGGCTCAGATATAATTTCATTTCACTGTAAACCCAATAATGATGGAAGCCCCATTATGAATAAAAATCATCTATCATTGATGAAAAAAAATTGTATCATTATCAATACCGCTAGAGGTAACCTAGTTGATGAAGATGACCTTAAAAATGCTCTAGAAAAAAATGAAATTAAAGGTGCAGCGTTAGATGTGTTTAAAAATGAGCCTTTAGAAGAAAGTGGTTTTTATAATTTAGATAATATAATTTTAACTCCACATATTGCTGCATCAACTGATGAAGCCCAAATAATAGTAGCAGAAATGGTTGCTAATCAATTTGTTGAATTTTTTAATAATAAAAAAATTATAAATTCAGTTACTTAATAAAAATTTCAGTTAAATTTTCTAGGTAAGCTGACGGATTTGAGAGAATATTTCCATCTAAGATATTAGCTTGATCTAAAAGTAAATTTGAAGCTTTTTTATGGTTAATTTTTGTTAAATTTTCAGATAAATTTACTATCATTGGGTGATTAGGATTAATCTCAAGTATTTTCTTTGAAACTGGGGTTTTTTGATTATGCATTTTCATCAGTTTTTCCATGTTTATATCCATCCCAGCTTCTTCAGCAACAAGGAGAATTGGGCTTTTAGTTAGTCTTTCAGATACAATAACATCAGAGATAGTTTCTTTTAGTTCTGTTTTAAGTATGTTAATTAAATCATTGATTTTACTATCAATTTCTTTTTTACTATCATCTTTTTTATTTGATTCCTCACCAACTTTTGAAACGTCAACCCTGCCCTTTGATATTGATTTAAATTCAAAATCTTTAAATTTATTTACATTTTGTATCCAAAATTCATCAACTGCATCAACCATAAACAACACTGGTATTTTTTTTTCATTGAAAACCTCTAATTGAGGGGAGTTTTTAATGTGATCTTTATCTGTATTAGCAAAATAATATATTTCTTTTTGATCTTTAACCATCAATTTAATGTATTCCTCAAGTGATATTTTTTTTTCGCTTAAAGAATTTTCCAACCTTAATAAAGGGAGTATTTTTTCATGATGATCATTATGTTCGTATAATCCTTCTTTCAGAACTGAACCAAAATTATTCCAAAACGTTTCAAATTTATTTTTTTCTTTTTTTGCTAAACTACCAATCTCACTTAAAATTTTGTTTGTGATACCTTTTTTTATTTTTGTAATAATTGGATTATTTTGGAGCATTTCTCTACTTATATTGAGAGAAATATCTTGAGAGTCCACTACCCCTGGAATGAAACGCAGCCAGTTAGGAATTATATCTTCACAATCATCAGTAATAAAAACTTTTTGAACATATAATTTTATTTTATTTTTCTTATCAGCATTAAATAAGTCCATAGGTTGGTTAGTTGGAAAATAGAGTAAGGCTTTATAACTAATTACACCTTCAGCATTATAGTGAATAGTTTTTAAAGGATCATCAAAGTTAAATGAAATATTATTATAAAATTGCTTATAATCTTCCTCTTTTATATCTTTCTTTTCTTTCAACCATAATGGACTACCTTCATTTATTTTTTCTTCTTTTTCTTTATCATCCAGGTCCTTAAGATATATTGGAAAAGGAATATAATTTGAGTATTTAGTTATTATTGATCTTAAACGAAAAGAATCTAAGAATTCATCAGCATCCTTTTTGATATTCAGCGTAATACATGTTCCTCTTTTATCTTTCTTAGCTTCTTCAATGGTATAACTATCTTTTCCATTAGACGACCAAAGATTTGTTTCTTCATTTTCAGCATCTTTAGAAAGCACATCAACATTATCAGAAACCATGTATGAGGAATAAAAACCAACACCAAACTGTCCAATTGCAGAAATATCATTACTTTTTTTACTTTTCATCGCTTCAATAAATTTACTGGTACCTGATCTTGCAATAGTTCCTAAATTATCAATGAGTTCATTTTTAGACATTCCAATTCCATTATCCTCAATCTCAATAATTTTTTTCTTTTTAGAAACTCGGATATTAATTTTTAAATCTTTTTCATTTTTTAGAAGATTTTTCTTCGAAAGTGATTGATATCTTAATTTTTCACAAGCATCTGCAGAGTTAGATATTAGTTCTCTTAGAAATATTTCTCTTTCACTATAAAGAGAATTAGCAACAAGATCTAAAAGCTTACTAACTTCAGCTTGAAATGTTAAATTTTCTTTAGTTTTTTCTGCCATTTTTGAAATTTAAGCATTCATATCTATAATTCAATAGTAAGCAATAATTTTTTGCCACATTTAAAGCTATATATGTAAAAGTTATGGTATTTAGATTTATAATGAAATTTGATAATTTTTTAAAAATATCCTGCATTACATTGTTATTTTTATATGCATGTACTTCAAATCAGTTAACAAATACTGCTGATAGTTGCATAATTTTTGATGAAAAGAAAAGCTGGTATAAAGCAACTAAAAATTCTTATGATAAATGGAATACCCCAATTGCATTCCAATTAGCAGTTATAAAACAAGAATCATCTTTTACTCAATTTGCAAAACCGAAAAGAAAAAAATTTTTAGGTTTAATACCAACCTCTAGACCATCAACTGCTTTTGGTTATGCGCAAATAACAAATCCTACTTGGGATTGGTATAAGAATAAAACTGGAAATCAAAATGCATCAAGGGCAAATTTTAAAGATGTAACTGATTTTATTGGATGGTACACAACACAGTCGGAAAATATGATTGGAATTTCAAAAAATGATTACTATAATCAATATTTAGCATATCATGAAGGTCAAAACGGATGGTCGAAAGAGACATTTAAAAGTAAAGATTGGTTGATTGATGTTGCTAAAAATGTAGAAAGAAATACTAAGATGTTTAATAAACAATTAAAACAATGTGAAGAAAAGCTGGATAAAAAAGGTTTCTTCGGAATACTATAATGCCAATTTTAAACAGTATAAATCAAATGCAAGGTAAGATGACAGAATGGCGTCAGGATTTACATAAAATTCCTGAGATAGGTCTTCAGGAATTTGAAACATCAAAATATATCAAAAATAAGCTAAAAGAATTTAACATTAAATTTAAAGATGGTTATGCCAATACAGGTGTTGTTGCTTGGGTAGATGGTAATGAAGTTACTAATGATAAGACAATTGGTTTAAGAGCAGATTTTGATGCTCTTCCTATGCCAGAACAAAATGAATTTAATCATAAGTCTAAAAATAAAGGTATGATGCATGGTTGTGGCCATGATGGTCATACCACAATGCTTCTTGGGGCAGCAAAATATCTAAGTGAAAATAATAATTTTAATGGAAGGGTATATTTCATTTTTCAACCAGGAGAAGAGGGTTTTGCTGGAGGAGAAAAAATGATTCAAGATGGTATGTTTGATGATTTTAAAATTGATGAAGTTTATGCACTTCATAATTGGCCTGAGTTACCCTTAGGTACGTTTGGTGTAAATAGTGGACCGATGATGGCAGCAGTTGATGAATTTGATATTACTGTTAAAGGAAAGGGTGGTCATGCTGCATCACCTCATCTAGCAATTGATCCTGTGGTAATTTCTGCACAAGTTATTTCTGCTGTTCAAACAATTATAAGTAGATCCACAGATCCTGTTGATAAAGCTCTCATAAGTATTACAAAAATTAATGCTGGTACCGCCTATAATGTAATCGACGATCAAGTTAAAATGGGTGGAACTATTAGAACTTTTCGAAGAGAAACACGAGCATATATAGAAAAAAGATTAAATGAATTATGTAAAGGTATAGCGGATGCACATGGTGCGGAGATAAAAATTGTTTTTGATTTAGTTAATAAATATCCACCTACTATAAATTCAAAAGAAGAAACAAATTTTGCAGCAAGTGTAGCTAAAGATTTAGTTGGTGATGACAAGGTTATAACTGATATTGATCCGTCAATGGGAGGAGAAGATTTTTCATATTTGTTAGAAAAAAAACCTGGTTCATATCTTTATCTTGGTCAAGGAGATGAAGAACATAGCGCTCATTTACATACAACAAAGTATGATTTTAATGATAATTTATTACCCATTGGTGTAAATTTTTGGGTGGACCTTGTTCAAAAATACTTTTCTAAATAATCTTAATTGATGTTAAATCTCAGTGCGATTTATTCAATAATCGCATTTAGAATAAAAGAATTTCTACAAGAGTATCATTATTCTTTATTAGCCCCTCTAACTACAAATCTTTTATTTATATTAGTTTTTATAACAGTAGAAAATTACTACTCACTTTCTATGGATTCTGGTTCTTTCGTTGAATTTATTGCTCCTGGATTAATCATTATGATCGTTGCTCATGAAAGTTACGATAATTCATCTGCTACTTTAATTCATATGAAGCAAATTGGTTCTTTAGATGATTGGTTAATGGCACCTATTTATAGGATTGAAATATTAATATCTTTAATATTCACATCTCTTATTATTGGAATTATTTTAGCATTATTTAATTTTTTAATATTTACATTTTTAATAGATATTGAAATTTATAATTTTTTTTATTTTTTTTATTACCTATTTTTAGTTATAATATTTTTCTCATGTTTAGGATGCTTCGTAGGAATAATTTTTAATTCTTGGGATTCGCAAAGTACATTCTCAAGCTTTTTTGTTGCGCCAATTAATTTTTTATCAGGAACCTTTTTTTCAATAAATTACCTTCCTGATAATTTGAAAGCTATACTTTTATATAATCCTTACTATTATGTTGTAAGCTTTTTTAGGAATTCATTTAATGATGAATTTTCATTTAATTTAGTTGAAAATATCTTTATAATATTTTTTATTTTATTAACTTTGATTATTACATCATTTATTTTTTTCAGAGGTTATAAAATTATTAAATGATTGATGTTATTTTTAATTTTTTACTTCAATTTGATTTATTAATTAAAAATAATTTAGAATTATCTTTAATTTTATATTTTTTATTTTCATTTTTGTTTTTTACTTTTTCTCTACCTGGTAGTTTAATAATTATACTTGCATCAAGTTTCTTTTTTGGATTTATTACGGGTTTTATAATTAATATAACAACTATTGTTTTAGGTAGTTTATGTTTTTTTCTTTTTTTTAAAAATATATTTAAAAAATATTTTAATAAACAAATTGAAAAATTTAGTGATAAATTAAATAAGATTATTAAAAAATCATCTTTTGAATACTTAGTATTATTACGTCTTATCTTTGGGGTACCATTATTTATTCAAAATTTATTTTTATCAACATTAAAAATTTCTAAAACTAAATTTATAATTTCATCTTTTATTGGTTTCACCCCTTATTTTCTACTTTTTTCATTTATTGGAAATCAATTTTCTGATCTTATTGAAGTTAAAGAGTTTCAGCTAAGTAATATTTTATCATTTGAATTAATTTTAATTTTTTTAATATTAATTATTTTTTTATTAATTAGAATTTTTTTTAAATTTAAATAAATAGCTTTTTAAATCTAATTGAAATGAATAATAAATAAATTGTAACAATTATTGCGGAATAAATAGTTATATCAATAATTATTAAATTATTTGCAGAAAATTCATTTGCTATTCTTGAATATATTAAAGCAGAAGTCTGAATTATAGATGTAACAATAATAACATTGAGTAATTTAATTGAACCTTTTGTATTTAAATAGATCATAAAAAGACCAATAAATAAAAGTCCTGTTATAGCTCCCCCCAGATTTCTTAGCCAAGCTATATTGGTTGTTTCAGCAACAGTTAAATTTACAAAACTATATGGAAAAAATAAAAAATATATTCCATAAATGAGAGAAAATATTGATAAAAATAATATACTTAGTTTGATCATCTATTAAAAACTATCTATTAAGATATAATTAGTATTGCAAATTAATTTTTACTAAATATAGAAAATATATGTTCCAGTTGTTAATAGTTTTAATCGTTATTGTGATTATTTTATTTATTTTGAGATCGAGAGCCAAATCTCAATATAATAATTATGGTAATTTCTATAGAAATTTAATTTTAATAGTCATAATTGGAGGTTTAATATTTTTCCTTGCCACTGCAGGCAGGTTTTTAATACCTCAGTTATTGAATCTTATTAAAGTAGGATTGCCATTCTTAACAAAATTAATTGGAATATAATGAAATATTTTTCAATAAATGATTTACCATTAAATGATGAAATGATTAATTTTTGGAATAATAACGGATATTTAGTTATAGAAAATTTCAACACAAATAAAGAATGTGATAAATTAATGGAACGATCATCATATCTTATCGAACAAAATAATTTTAATAATCAAAAATCTATTTTTGATACAGTCAATCAAGCTCATAATGATGATAGTTATTTTTTAGAATCAGGAGATAAAATTCGTTTTTTCTTTGAAGAAAAAGCAAATCTAAATGATGATAACATAGTAGAAAATAAACATTTTATTGTAAATAAAATTGGTCATGCTTTGCACGACTTAGATAAAGTTTTTTATAACTTTTCTCATAAACAAAAACTTCAAGATATTGCTTTATCGCTTGGTTTCTCAAAACCAAAATTACTCCAATCAATGTATATTTTTAAGCAACCTAAAATAGGTGGTGAAGTAGTTTGCCATCAAGATTCTACTTTTTTATATACTGAGCCAGAAAGTACTATCGGTTTCTGGTTTGCATTAGAAGACGCAAATAAAACGAACGGATGTTTACAAGTTGCAAGTGGAGGTCATAAAGGCCCATTAAGAAAACTTTTTAAAAAAGTAGACGGTAAAATGCAAATGATAGATTTAAATGATGACCCATTTCCTGAAACTGATACTTTTGTAGAAGTAAAAAAAGGATCACTTGTTTTATTACATGGTAGACTTCCTCATTATTCATGTGAGAACACAAGTTTAAAATCAAGACATGCTTACACAATTCATGTTATTGATAATAACAACGAATATCCTCAATGGAATTGGTTACAAAGATCTTCAATACCTCTTAAAAGTTTTATTAATGACTAAAAAAATAATTTTAGATTGTGATCCAGGTCATGATGATGCTGTAGCAATAATGTTAGCTGCTTCTTCTAAAGAGATTGAAATACTGGGTATCACCTGTGTTGGTGGAAATAGTGGTTTAAATAATACTGTAAATAACGCTCTTAAAGTTTGTACGTTAATTGAAAGAACGGACATCAAAGTTTACTCTGGTGCAAATAAACCTATTCATTATGAATTATTTACAGCTGAATATGTGCACGGAAAGACGGGATTAGATAAAAAAGGTGATCCTATAATAATAGATATAAATTATAAACCTCAGGAAAAACATGCAGTTGATTTCATAGTAGAAACTTGTAAATCTTCAACAGAGCAAATTTATTTATGTCCAACAGGACCTCTTACAAATATTGCCTTAAGTTTAAAAAAAGATCCGTCTATTAAAGAAAATATAAAAGAAATAGTTTTTATGGGTGGAGCTGCTATGTGCTTAGGAAATACCACACCTTCAGCTGAATTTAATATTTATGTGGATCCACATGCGGCTAATATTGTTCTAGAATCAGGCATTCCTTTAACAATGATGGGTTTAGATGTTACTCATCAGGTAAATGTAAATTCAAAAATTATCAAATCAATGAATGAAAATAAAAATAAAAGTTCTAAGTTTTTTGGAGAACTAATGGAATTTTATACAATATTTCATAAAGAATTGTACGAAACTGAGGAAACGCCTCTGCATGACCCATGTGTCATTGCATATTTATTAGATCCATCTATTTTTAGTGGAAAAGAAGTTAATGTCACAGTTGAGGAAAATTCTGAATTAACAAGAGGGGAGACTGTTGTTGATTGGCTTGGTGTTACCAAAAGACTATCAAATTGTTTTGTGATACATGAAGCTAATGATGAAAAATTTTTTAAATTACTTAAAGATAAATTGTCGTTGTTACCTTAACTATAAAAATTCTTTGCAATCTTCCCAGCTAAATTTGCATTATTAATAATTAAAGATACATTGGCATTTAAAGTTTCATTTTTTGATTGTTCGTTAATTTCTTTAATAAGAAATGGTGTTAATTCCTTTCCGCTAATATTATTTCTATCAGCTTTTATTGTTGCATTATTAATCCATTTTTCAACATCATTTTTTTTCAGTGCTTTTTCTAATGGAACTTTGTTAAATATGAGAATTGATTTTTTATTTTCTACATTCTCATTGAGTTTTAAAAAAGAAGAAATTTCATGAATTTCATCAAATTTATTATCAACTCTATTTTCTGTTTCTTCATACCAAAAACCAGGCATATAATTTGTTTGATAACCAATTCTTGTAATTCCTAAAGTTTCAAGAAGCTCATTTGTTTTACTTAAATCTAAAATAGATTTAGCACCACTACAGATTACAAAATTTGAATTTTCAGAAAGTGCATATAGGTCTGCCGATACATCATTTGTATTTTCAGCATTTAAATGTACACCACCAATTCCGCCTGTTGCAAAGAATTTTATTTGAAATTTAGAAGCTATTGAAATCGTACTTGCTACAGTTGTAGCTGCATTTTCTTTATTAAATATTGATAAATTTATATTGTGGTTAGAAACTTTTTGTACATTTTTATCTTTTGCTAATAATTCAATATCTTCATGTGATAATCCGATTTTAACCTTACCTTTGATTATTCCTATTGTTGCAGCAACCGCACCATTATCTTCAACTGCCTTTATAGATTCATTTGCAACTTGAATATTTTCTGGATAAGGCAATCCATGACTAATCAATGTACTTTCTAGAGCTACAATTGGTTTTTTTGAAGTAATTGCTTCATGAACTTTCCTACTTACTTCAAAGATATTTTTCATACTTTTTGTATTTTTACATTCTTAGAGAGATTTTTAACTTTTAAATAATCACTCTTTGTTGTTAGAGAATTACCATTAGCATAATAAGAACCACATGCTACAGAAGTTTTCAAAATATCATCTATTTTTTTTTCTTTACTGAGTAAATACAACATCATAGCTGCAAGTGCATCTCCAGCACCATTCTCGTTTACTACTTTTAGTGATGGTGGTTTTATTTTTTTTATAAATTCACTACTACCAAAGATTACACTATTTTTTGAATTTGTCGCAACTATCTTTATATCCTTGTTTTGTTTTAATATTTTTTTTACACCAATTATTATATCTGAAGAATTTGTAAGTTTAAATAATTCTGCTTTGTTTAAGAATATAAAATCAATTTTATTTATAATTTTTTTTATTTTAATAACTTTATGTACTGATGTTGCACAAACTATAATTTTATTATTTTTTGATAGTTTATTTATTGATTTCTCCAAATAAATTTTAGAAAAATTTAGATCGAATATTATATTTTTATTATTAATGTTAGGAATTTTTAAGGATTTATTATTTTCATATTCATCTGTATTAGCCAAACCTAATAAAAATTTATTTTTTGTATCTGATAAGGCTAAATAGTATCTATCTGTATAAATTTTATTAATTTGATGAATAAATATTCTTTTTGAAATTTTTTTTCTTATTTCTGCGTTTATAGCTAAGCTATAAAAATTTACATTGACAAAATTTGAGAGCAATTCTGCAATATTATATGCCACTCCACCAATTCTACTTTTTTGTGAAATTTGATTAGATCTGAAATTAATAATATTTTTTTTAAGATTTAATAAATAATCGTGGTGAATTGCCCCAATACAAACAAAAAGGTTTTTAGATTTCAGCATTATGAATTATAGACCTTTTTATGTCAGTTTTTGATGTTGATCCACCTATTATTGATAATAAACATTTAATTGTATGGTTAAAGATCAATTTTTCTTTCTTAAGAAATAAATTACTCAAAATCAAACAACTTGATAGTGAAAGGGATATAAATTTTATTATATTCGTAAATAATAAAAAAAAATATGTTTTAAAAATTTCAAATCCATCTGAAAAAATTGATATATTAAAATATCAAGATAGATTAATTAATTATTTACGAAGTGACATTAATGTTAAAACTTTTATACCAAAAATACACCATACAAAGATTGTAAAATATTTAGATAAAAAAAATAGAGAATGTTATGTTAGGATTTTATCTTATATTGAAGGACGAATGTATGGAGATGTAAAAAGCAATATTAAGATTGAAAATTCTTTAGGTAAGTTACTTGGAAAGGTATCAACTAAGTTGCAAGCATTTAATGATATAGATGCTCATAGAAATTTTATCTGGGATCCATCAAATATTAAATGGATTAAAAAAGATATTAATATTTTTACAGGTTCAAAAAAATTAATTTTATTAAAATGTTTTTCAGAACATGAAAAATTTGTAAAAAATAATTTAAATAAATTAAGATATTCAATAACTCATTCAGATCCAAATAATTACAATATTGTTATTAAGAAAAACAATGTTTGTGGTTTATTAGATTATGGAGACTCTATTTATTCTCCAACAATAAATGATTTAGCAATATGCCTTTCATACGCTTTAATGAATAATAATAATATTTATCTTACACTAAAAAATATAATAAGTGAGTACAACAAACAGTTTTCTATTAATGAAGATGAAATTAATTCATTAATATCATTATGTAAGTCAAGACTCATGATTACTGTTGTAATGGCAAAAAAACAAAGAATTAAATACCCATCAAATCAATATTTAAGTATTAGTGAGAATGATGCATGGTCTTTATTAGAAAAATTAGATAAAATTCCTATCAATTTTTTAATATGTATTATTCGTGATATATGTGGCTTTGATATTATTCACAATCATAATGAAATTATAAATTATATAAATAAATTCAACTTTGGTAATATTTTTAAATTTAATTTACTTGATAAAAATAAATCTATCTTAAAATTAAATTTTGATTCACCTTTATTAAAAGGTAATCCAGATAATAGTTTGCTTAAAAAAAGAGTTAATAAAATATTTAAAGAAGATAATTCTAATATAGGAATAGGTTTATACAATGAAAAAAGAAAAGTTTATAAGGGCCCTAACTTTATTTCTGAATTAAATACGAATGAAAGACGTAATATTCATTTAGGTGTAGATATCTTTATTGACCACGGAACAGATTTATTTGCACCAATAGACGGTAAAATTATAATTTTAAAAAATAATAATTTCAAATATGACTATGGTCCCACCCTAGTTTTAGAACATAGTTTTAAAAATAATAAATTTTATACTCTATACGGTCATTTATCCAAAATAATGTTTCAAAAACTAAAAATTGGAAAAAAAATTAAGAAAGGTGATTGGATTGGTAAAATTGGTAATTCTAATGAAAATGGAAAATGGTTACCGCATTTGCATTTTCAAATTATTATAGACTTATTAGGACATAATGAAAATTTTCCAGGAGTAGGTGAAGAATTTTTATTTAATATTTGGAATAAAATTTCGCCTGATCCAAATTTAATACTGCGAATTCCAAAATCATTTTATTCTAGTAATAATAATTTTAGAGATACTTTAAAAAAAAGAAGAAAAAATATTTCTGATAATTTATCAATTTCTTACAATAAACCTATCCATATGCTTGAAGCTAAAGATCAGTATTTTTTTGACAGATATGGTAGGAGATACTTAGATTGTGTAAATAATATTTCCCATGTTGGTCATTCAAATTCTCATGTTCATGAAGCAATGATTGAGCAAAATCTAAAACTTAATACTAATACAAGATATCTATATGATACTATAAATGATTATAGTGAATTACTTTTAAATAAATTTCCAAAGAAATTAAATAAGATATTTTTTGTATGCACAGGATCTGAAGCTAATGATTTAGCGTATAGAATAGCTCAAACTTATACAAATGCAAAAGATGTCTTTGTAATGGATAATGCTTATCACGGGCATACTAATTCCTTAATTGACCTAAGCCCATATAAATTTAATAGTAAGGGTGGTTTAGGTAAAAAAGATTACGTTCATGTATTAGATATGCCTGATCCATTAAGAGGAAAGTGGAGATATCAAAACTCTAATTGGATTCAAAAATATATAGATGAAGCTAAAACAGTAATTAGAAATAAAATCAAAGAAACAAAAATTGCATGTTTTTTTGCTGAAAGTATACTTGGTTGTGGCGGTCAAGTAATTCTTCCAAAAAATTATTTAAAAGAAATATTTTCAGAAATTAGAAAAAATAATGCTTTATGTATTGTCGATGAGGTACAAACAGGTTTTGGACGTGTTGGAAGAAATTTTTGGTCATTTGAAGAGCATGATGTCGTTCCAGATATAGTCACATTAGGAAAACCTATGGGTAACGGTCACCCTATAGCTGCTGTAATAACTACAGAAAAAATCGCTTCAACTTTTAATAACGGGATGGAATATTTTAATTCATTTGGTGGTAATCCTGTTTCCTGTGCTATCGGTAAAGCAGTACTAGAGACTATTGATAATAATAAATTACAAAAAAATTCTTTGTTAGTTG
Source organism: uncultured Alphaproteobacteria bacterium (assembly GCA_902610845.1). GTDB lineage: Bacteria > Pseudomonadota > Alphaproteobacteria > HIMB59 > CACPNW01. The sequence continues at coordinate 40,904 of CACLXJ010000006.1, forward strand.
GTAATTATTTTTTAAAAGAATTAAAAAAAATCCAAGTAAAATATAAAAAATATATTAGTGAAGTTAGAGGTAGAGGGCTTTTTTTAGGAATAGACATTATTCAAAATAGTAATGCGTTTAAACCAAATAAAAAATTAGCTAAATTGCTTATTAACTATATGAGGAATCAAGGCATTTTGTTAAGCACTGATGGTCCTTATGACAATGTTATTAAAATAAAACCACCTCTTGTTTTTACAAAATTAAATGTTGATCATGTATGTAAAAATTTAGAAACTTTCTTTATAAAAATATAAAATATATTCCATAGCTAATCATTAATAAACCAATGGCTAAATCAATCCAAAACCAAGTTTTATTTGAATAAATATATTTTGATAAAAACATTGACATATATCCTAAAGAAAAGAAAAACAAAAAACTAGCTGAAATCGCTCCAATACCAAATGAAATTTGATCATTAAAATTTGTTGATAATGATCCAAGTAATATAATTGTATCTAGATAAACATGAGGATTTGCGTATGTAATAAGGAATAAGGAAATTAATACTTTTCCGTGTTCATTAATTATATTTAATTCTTTATTTATATCTTTAATTTGATTTAATTTTCTAACTTTATTTAAGCCATAAAATATAAGCCAAATTCCACCTATTACTTTTATTATATCTATTATAGCGGGATTGATTCCCACGATATAACTAGATAGGTATATTCCAATTATTATTAATAAACTATCTGATAAACTACAAAATAAAGTAACTGTAAAAACATATGTTTTTTTAAGCCCTTGTTGAATTACAAATAAATTTTGAGGACCTAAAGCTATTATTAATGTTCCTCCAATTACAAATCCTTGGATAAAATCATTAATATGCATATTGCCTTAAATTATAATTACACTATTTTACATCCTATGCACAAAATTATATTATTTACTTTATTTATTTTGTTATCAAAAAATCTTTATGCTGAAAACGTAAAACCAGAAATGATAAAACCTGATCCTTCCATTGACCCTAAAGATGTTATTTTAATTCAATTAAAGGCACTCCAAACGAATAATTTACCTTTTGAAGATGCTGGTATTGAGCAAACTTGGGAATTTGCACATCCAAATAATAGAATGTATACAGGCCCTTTAGATAATTTTATCAGAATGATTAAAAATCCTTCATATGCGATGATGATTGATCATTTGGACCACAATATAATTCCAGTTCAAGAACAAGAAAATAGTTCTTATTATTTTGTAGAGTTAACAGATAGTAATGGTAAGAAATTTGGGTTTGAGTGGACAGTAGAAAAAGTTGAGCAAAGTGGGGAATTCAAGGATTGTTGGATGACCGTAGGTGTTTCTAGACCAATGCCATTATCTCAAGCATCATAGTGTGCGGTAGATTTACAAGTACTGAAGATAAAAAAAATATTAAAAGATTATTTCCTACTTCTGAAACTTCGGGTTACACTGATAAGTCTTACAATATATCACCTTCTAATTTAATTAATGTTATTTATGAAAATAATAATAATTTACTTATTGATACCTTTATATGGAGTTATAGCTTTTTTAGTAAACAAAATAATATTACTCAATTTGTAATTAATGCAAGAATTGAAACGATCAATGACAAATATCTTTTTAAAGATTCTTTTGTAAAAAGAAAATGTCTCATTATTGCAAATGGTTATTATGAATGGAAAATAATTGATAACCAAAAACAACCATATTTAATATCAATTCCTAAAAATGAATTAATATTTTTTGGTGGAATTTGGAGGGAAGAAATAAGAGATAATAAGAAAACAAATGTTGCTTGTATTATTACTAAAGAAGCAAATGAAAAGCTTTCGTATGTACATAATAGAATGCCTCTTATTATGTCTCATAATGAGGGACTTGATTTTCTTGATGATAATGAGAATAAATTTCTTCAGAATAATAAAAGTATTATCGAGGATGATTTAGACTTTTACCCGGTATCAAAAATTGTAAATAATCCAAAAAATAATGATGAAAATTGCCTTAAAGAAATAACTTTATAATATTTAAATTTTTTTATCGCTTTTATAATATTAATCAAATATATATTTTTTTTCTTAATGAGCCATTTATTTTATAAACCTGCTAAATCTAGATTGCACAGAAGTGAATTGGCAGTTCCAGGCTCTAATCCAAAGATGTTTGAAAAAGCATTAAAATCAAATGCCGATTATATTTTTTTAGATTTAGAAGATGCAGTATCTCCAAATGATAAAATTGATGCAAGAAAAAATGTTATTAATGCAATAAAAGAATATAATTGGAGAGAAGAAGGTAAAACAATTTCTATAAGAATTAACGGCTTGGATACACACTATATGTATCGTGATGTGATTGAAATTATAGAAGAGGTCGGTGATAGGGTTGATACATTATTAATTCCAAAAGTAGGCTCATCATCTGATGTATATATGGTTGATTGTATGCTCAATCAAATTGAACAAAATAAAAAATTTGAAAATAGAATAGGTTTAGAATGTTTAATTGAAACAGCGCTAGGAATGTCTAATATCCAATCAATTGCAACATCAAGTTCAAGACTAGAAGCATTACACTTTGGAGTTGCAGATTATGCTGCAAGTATGCGAGCAAGAACTGTTGTCATAGGAGGTTTAAATCCTGATTACCCTGGTGATCAATGGCATCATGGCTTATCAACTTTAGTAATGACCTGTAGATCATATGGATTAAGAGCAATAGACGGACCTTTTGGTGATTTTAATGACAAAGAAGGATATCTTGATGCAGCTAAAAGAGCTGCAGCAATTGGTTTTGAAGGTAAATGGGCAATACATCCATCGCAAATAGATTTAGCTAATGAAGTTTTTTCTCCACCCAAAGAGGAAGTAGATAAAGCAAAAAGAATATTATTAGAATTAGAAAAAGCAGCCGCTGAAGGAAAGGGTGCTGCTCAGCTTGATGGAAGAATGATCGATGCAGCATCTGCAAGAATGGCTGAAAATATCGTAGATATAAATAAATTAATTCAAAGTAAGTAATGGACATTCACGAATATCAAGCAAAAAAAATATTATCTGATTTTGGTGTCAAAATTCCCACAGGTGGTATTGTTTATAGTCCAGAAAATGCTGAAAATAAAGCTCGAGAAATTGGAGGTTCTAAGTGGGTTGTAAAAGCACAAGTTCACTCTGGAGCTAGAGGAAAAGCTGGAGGAATTATAATTTGTAATTCTCCTTTAGAAGTTGCAGATGCAAGTGATAAATTATTAGGTAAAAAACTAATTACAAACCAAACTGGTCCAGATGGTAAGATAGTAAATAGAATTTACATTGAAGAAGCAACAGATATTAAACATGAATTATATTTAGGTTTAGTGTTTGATAGATCTTCAGAAAGTATAATGGTCGTAGCTTCAACAGAAGGTGGAATGAGTGTGGAAGAAATTTCAAAAGAAAAGCCTGAAACAATTATAAGATCTAAAATAGAGGTAGCAGTTGGTATTCAACAATTTCAAGCAAGAGAAATAGCTTTTGGTTTAGGAATTGAATCCAAATTAATCTCAAGAGCTGCAAATACAATTATAGGTTGTTATAAAGCCTTTAGTGAGCTTGATGCAACAATGGTTGAAGTTAATCCATTGGTTGTATCACAACAAGATGAAATATTAGCATTAGATTGTAAAATGAGTTTTGATAATAATGCAATGTTTAGAAGAGATGAAATTGCAGAACTTAGAGATAAAACACAAGAAAATTCAAATGAAGTTTATGCTTCTGACAGGGGAATGAATTATGTAAGCCTAGGTGGAAATATTGGAAATATTATTAATGGTGCGGGTTTAGCAATGGCTTCAATGGACATGATAAAACTTGCAGGTGGTGAGCCTGCAAACTTTTTAGATGTTGGCGGAGGCGCAACTCCTGAGAAAATAGTTAAAGCTTTTAAATTAATCTCTATGGACACAAAAGTTAAGGTAATTTTAGTTAATATCTTTGCAGGAATTAACAGATGTGATTGGGTTGCAGAAGGAATTGTTCAAGCTTTATCAAAAATTGAAATCAAACATCCTTTAGTTATACGTTTAGCTGGTACTAACGTTGAAAAAGGAAATGAAATACTCAAAAAAAGTAATATTAATTATATAGAAGCATCAACTTTAGAAGATGCAGCGAATAAAGCAGTAAAGGCTCTTGGGTAATAATGTCTATAATCATTCACAAAAATACAAAGATTTTAGTACAAGGTTTTACTGGAAAAATTGGAAGCTTTCATGCTGAAGAAATGATTAAGTATGGTTCAAACGTTGTTGGCGGGGTAACACCTGGTAAAGGTGGTATGACTCATTTAAATCTTCCTGTTTTTAATACTGTTAAAGAGGCTGTGGATCAAACAGGTGCATCAACATCAATTTTATTTGTTCCTCCAGCATTTGCAGCAGACTCTGCCATGGAAGCGGCTGATGCGGGTATTAAAACTTGTGTTGCTATTACTGACGGCATTCCGTCTCATGATATGGTTAAAATAAAAAGATATATGAGAAGATATCCAAAAGATAAAAAAATGGGATTAGTCGGTCCAAATTGTGCAGGAATAATTAGTCCTGGTAAATCTATGTTAGGTATTATGCCTGGTCATATTTACAAAGAGGGTAAAATAGGAATAGTTAGTAGATCTGGTACATTGGGATATGAAGCTGCACAACAACTTAAAGATTTGGAAATTGGTGTTTCAACAAGTGTAGGTATAGGAGGCGATCCAATAAATGGAAGTTCTTTTAGAGATATAATTGAAAAGTTTGAAAATGATGATGAAACTATTGCAGTTTTAATGATAGGTGAAATAGGTGGTCCACAAGAAGTTGAAGCTGGACAATTTGCTAAAGAAAATATGAGTAAACCAGTAATTGCGTATATAGCAGGACTAACTGCACCTAAAGGTCGTGTAATGGGGCATGCTGGTGCTATTGTTTCAGCTTATGGTGAAAGCGCAATAGAAAAAGTAGAACTTCTTAAAGAGTGTGGAGTTACAATTTCGAAAAACCCTTCTGTAATGGGTGAAGCTGT